>JBKJUN010000438.1:0-4310 GCA_046590555.1 Bryobacter sp.
CTGGTCCCATCAAGGGCCACGAATTTGGCCTCCAACTGTCATCGAAAGACCGGCTCGATCTGATCGCTTTCTTGAAGACGCTTTAGAACGGGTTCTGAGTTACCTTTAAGGTCTAGAGCAGCCATCCTCCTGAGGGCGAGCCAGGGCTCCAACCGAACCTTAAGACGGCGAAGGTCTCCCATAGAAAATCTTTACGGTTTGTGGGCTTGCTCATCCGCACCCGTAGGCGTCCTAGTGGTCGGCTAACCAGAACTGATCCATGCTGCCTGAGATTCTAAACGTGTCCTCGATCTTCTTGAAGCAACCTTCTGGCAGAGACTTTCCGTTATCTTCGTGCCTCTTCCAACTTCGGGCTCATCGCTGCATGAATCTAGTCTCACGTGCAGCGAGCATGTCTTGCGGAGTGAGCAAGCGGATAACGCTCTCCACTCGGACTCGGCTAAAGGCCCGCGATCAAATTCTGCTAGGCGTACCTTTTCTCTCTGGCACCCTTCACTATCATCAATATTGCAAGTGGATCTCTATGCCAAGCGAAAAAGTGATTTAATTGTTTAATTAAATCAAAAATATTTCTTGAATTAAATAGAGATATATTGCAATATATTTCTATGGAGCCAAACTCTATTCCCCCGTCCCAGAACGCCAGAACTCATGGCCTGACTGGAGAAAAACTCATCCTCGCCGCCGCCGAGCAGGCGAAATTCGATGAACTATCTGCCTTTCTCCGTGATGATTTAAAGCCACAAGACCAATTTGAAGAATCCTGTTTCTCCAGAATCGTCAATTCCGCGTGGCGTCTCGATCAAGCCCAGGCCGCTGAAAACCGCGCCCTCTCCGACTTCATGAACGCCCCCGAAGACCCGGAGCTCCAAAAGCGCTTCGAGCGCTTCACCAAATACCGCCGCCACTACGAGCGCTGCTTCTCTACCGCCATTGGCGACCTCCGCACCTCCCAGGAGAACCGCTTCATCAAGCAGCACGTGAGCCTCCCCGAAAACACCATCCTCGCCCCCACCCTGCCCATTCGCGCCATCCTCCGCGATTTCAAAAAGTTCCAAAACGAACTCCCCAAGGCCTTATCCCTTGGCCTCGTCGCCGACACAATGTTCGACGAATCCAAGCTCACCCAGCTCACCAGAGCCGCAGAAGACCGTCGCCGCGAAGACAATCGCAAAACTGCCAACTCCTATTGGGCACCCATCGATCCAACCCGCGTAAAACCACCCAAAACGAACGCAGCGTGATAAACTTCCCCCCATGAAACAGGCCCTCTACCGCCGTCAATTTTTGCAATTTCTGGCGGCCAGTCCTCTCTTCGCTGCAGAGGATCCAAAGGACGTTCCTAAGGATATGAAGGACATTTTCAACGTCATGGATTTCGAGGCTAAGGCCCGCGTCGCCATCCCGCCCGCACACTTCGGCTATTTGTCTACAGGCGTCGACGATGATAAGACTCTCCGTGCCAATCGCGCTGCTTTCGACAAGGTCTACCTGCGCCCAAGGCGCATGGTCGATGTCTCAAAAATCGACACCTCTGTCAGCCTCTTCGGCGAGTCTTGGCCCACGCCCATCATCATCGCCCCCGCCGGCAGCCAAAAGGCTTACCACCCGGAAGGCGAATCCGCCACCGCTCGGGCCGCCGCTGCCGCCGATCACCTCCAAATCCTCTCCACGATCACTTCCACGCCAATCGAAGACGTGGCCAAACTCCACAAACGTAAGATCTGGTATCAGCTCTACTCGACCAACGTCTGGGCTCTAACCGAACGCATGGTCCACCGCGCCGAAGCCGTCGGTTGCCCCACTCTTGTCATCACTGTCGATACCCAGGGCGGCCGCAACACCGAAACCGAAGCCCGCTCCTATGCCCTCGATTCGCGTAATTGCGCCGCCTGCCACCCCGTCACCAAAGACGGCAGAAAAGGCCGCCGTCCGATCGCAATGTTCGAAGGCTTTCCCTCAGAAAATATCACCACCATGAACCCGGCTCAAAACTGGGAAACCATCAAAAAATACCGCCAGCTTACTAAGATGAAGATTGTCCTCAAGGGCCTCGAAACAGCCGAAGACGCTCGTCTCGCCGTCGAGCACGGTGTTGACGGACTCGTCGTGTCTAACCACGGCGGCCGCGCCGCCGATTCTACCCGGGGCACCCTTGACGTCCTTCCCGAAATCGTCGCCGCCGTCAACGGCAAAATGCCCATCCTGATTGACGGTGGCTTTCGTCGCGGCACCGACATCTTTAAAGCCATGGCCATCGGTGCCAGCGCCGTCTGCATCGGCCGACCCTATCTCTGGGCCCTCGGTGCCTACGGCCAACCTGGTGTCGCCAAAGTCCTCGAAATTCTCACCAAAGAATTCCGCCTCGCCATGACCCAGTCCGGTACAACTTCAATTTCTGCGATCAATAAGTCGCATATCGGCTTTCAGATTTAAGGAGCCTATGTTAATCTGAGGTTTCATGGCTTTTGGGCTGCATCATCACCGTCTCCATCACCACCATCATCCAGTGATGCGGCCGGCCCATATGTTGTGATCCTTGCGATCTACTTCTCCTAAATTAGCCCGCCGCGCTGAATCTCAGCCCGGCGGGCTTTCTGTTCAAGGACTTATAATGCCGATACCAAAACTCGACTACTCGAAACTCGATGGCCTCATCACCGCCGTCATACAAGACTGGCAAACCCATCGCGTCCTCATGGTCGGTTTCATGAACGAAGAAGCCTTTGCCAAGACCCTCGAAACCGGCAAAGCATGTTTCTATTCCCGTACCCGCAACAAGCTTTGGCTCAAGGGCGAATCCTCCGGCCACTTCCTGGTCGTCAAAGAGATCCGCACCGATTGCGACCTTGACACCCTGCTTATCTTTGCCGAAGCCGTCGGCCCCGGCGTCTGCCACGAGGGCTACGAATCCTGCTTCGCCAAGCAACTCAACCCCGGCAACGAATTTGTTTACGTCGACACCAAGACTTACAACCCCGAAGAGGTCTACAAACACTAGTCATGAAGCTCAAACTCGGTATCCCAAAAGGCTCCCTTGAGTCCGCCACAATCGATATCTTCCGCCGCGCTGGATTCCAGATCACCACCAGCTCCCGTAGCTACTTCCCCTCGATCGACGATCCCGAAATCGAATGCATGTTGATCCGTGCCCAGGAGATGGCCCGCTACGTCGAAGACGGCATCCTCGACGCCGGCCTCACCGGCCGCGACTGGGTGGAAGAGAACAACTCCGATGTCGTCGCCGTCGCTGATTTGATCTACAGCCGCGCCAGCTTCTCCAAGGTCCGCTGGGTCCTCGCCGTCCCCGAAAATTCGACCATCAATTCAGTAAAAGACCTCGAAGGCAAAGTCATCGCAACCGAACTGGTCGGCGCCACCAAGCGCTACCTCGAGCGCAACGGCGTCACCGCCAAAGTCGAGTTCTCCTGGGGTGCAACCGAAGTCAAGCCGCCCATCCTCTGCGATGCCATCGTCGAAGTCACCGAAACCGGCAACTCTCTCCGCGCCAACAAGCTCCGCATCGTCGAGACGATCCTCGAATCTAACACCCAGCTCATCGCCAACAAAGCTTCTTACTCCGACCCCTGGAAGCAACGCAAACTTGCCGACATGAAGCTCCTTCTCGATGGCGCAATAGCCGCCCTCGGTAAGGTCGGTCTCATCTTGAATGTGGAGAAGGTCAATCTCGACAAGGTCCTCGCCGCCCTGCCTGCCCTCAAGAACCCCACCATCAGCCAGCTATCCGATCCAGACTGGGTTGCCGTTCACACCATCCTCGACGAAACCACCGTTCGCACCATCATCCCTAGACTCAAAGAAGCCGGTGCCCAGGGCATCGTTGAATATCCCCTGAATAAGATCATCCTCTAATGGCAACCCTACGCATCCTTCCTCGCGCCAGGGCTTCGAGCCTGCTAAAGCGCCGCCAGGTTCAGATGAACGACGCAATCCAGGTGGTCGAACCCATCCTCGCCGCCGTCCAGAAGGATGGCGACAAGGCTCTGCTCGAATACGCTCGCAAATTCGATAACTTCAATCGCAAAACTCCGCGCGTCTCGGCCAAAGAATGCGAAGCCGCGGCGAAATCATTAACACCTGCCTTCGTTAAGGCAGTCAAGACTGCCGCAACCAACATCCGCAACTTCGCCAGGTTCCAGATCCCCAAGCCCGCCTCGGTCGAAGTCTCACCCGGCCTCAAGCTCGGCTACCTCATTCGTCCTCTCGATACGGTCGCCTGCTACATTCCTTCAGGCCGCTACCCGTTGCCCTCAACTCTCCTGATGACCACCCAGCCCGCGCAAGTCGCC
>JBKJUN010000619.1:0-7520 GCA_046590555.1 Bryobacter sp.
TTTCTTGCAGCTGGCCTGGTTGCCTTTATCGGAATCAGCTATCTCAAGCTGAGAGAGACAAGAAAGATCGAATTAGCTGCGGCCCACGAAACCCGAGCCTACATACAGCAACTGGCACAAGCCAATCAACGTCACGAACTGGCATCGATAGCCTACTTTGAGAACGCCCCACTAGGACTTCGCCTGCACGGAATGACCGGCGCATTGCGATTGATCACAAAAGACCCCGCCGCCCGTGTTCTCAATCCTGAGAAAGAAACAGCACGGCTCGAAGCTACCAATCGAGATTTGCCAACCCTCTCCTGGTTCAGCCCAACAAAAACACTCACCGTTACCCCTCATCGCTACGGCGAGGCAAAACTGAGCGGATTAGACTTCGCGAGCCCAGCCTCGGGCTGGCAACTTACAAGCGGCTGGTACGACCGTGAAGGCAAGTTTCGCTGGGCCTCAAAGTCAGCCCGCCTTCGCCTCAAAGCAGACCCGCAGATGTCGAAGTTGCGCATCCGTTACAACAACGCCCTCGCAGTCTTCGAAGCAGAAGTCCAGATCTTCCTAAACGGTCAACTCGCCGGAACATCAAGCTTCAACAAACCAGGCACACCAACGATCGATTACCCGCTCAACGCACGCCACGACGGCCCCGTTGAAATCGAACTCAGATCGAGCTCTGGCTTCCGTCCCCCTGGAGACGACCGCGATTTCGGCATTGCCGTCCTATCCATAGCCTTGGTTCGTTAAGCTCAGACTAATGCGATTTTTCCTACTCTTTTCTTGCCTCCTGACCTGGCTATCGGCCGAAACAACAATGCTCAAGGGCAAGAAGATCTTCTATGAGACAAGAGGGACGGGCGCAACCACACTGCTGCTGATTCATGGCTGGGCCTGCGATCACACCTTCTTCGAGGCTCAACTTGCGGCACTATCCAAAACCTACCGTGTCATCGCAATCGACCTCCCGGGCCACGGGCAGTCAGATCTTCCTGCTGAATTCACTGTTGCCCAATTTGCTCAGGCGGTCGAGGCAGTACGCATCACAACCAAGAGTGTGAAGCCAGTGCTCGTAGGGCACTCTCTCGGCGCTGTCATCGCAAGAGAACACGCAAGGCAATTCCCAGACCAGGCCAAGGCGCTCGTCTTTCTTGATGGCGCGATCTACCAGTTGCCTCCAGGAGAAGCAGACCGCGAGCGCTGGGCAGAAGGCATCACTGGAATGGCCAAACGATTCGGGCCTGCAAACGAGAAGCAAACGAGAGAGCGAAACATTAGCGTCTTCCTCTCAAACCTATACACGGATGAAACGCCTAGAGACTTGCGAATGTCCATTCTCAAGAAGGTGATCTCGACCCATCCTGAAACCGCGCAAGGGGCGATGCTCAGCATGGCAGACCTGAAGCTCTGGCGTGAAGACAAACTGGAGCTCCCCGTCCTGGCTCTCAGGGCCGGGCGTCAGCAGCCCCCAGGCGAAGATATCTACCTTAAGACACTCTTCCCGCGCTTACAATACAAGTTCCTGCCGGGAGTCAGTCATTTTCTGATGCTCGAAAAACCCGACGCAGTGAACGCGGAAATTCTGTCCTTCCTGAAAGCGAGATAAATCGAATGAGTCTACTGATCCGTTGGGCCGCAAGCGCAATCGCGCTTTACGTCGTCACCCAGTTCGTGCCTGGGGTCAGCGTAAATGGAGTGCAGGCCACACTGTTGGCAGCACTCGTGATTGGCTTGGTCAATGCCACGCTCGGCAGCCTGATCAAGCTACTCACGCTCCCGATCGGCTGCCTAACCCTGGGAATCTCCAGCCTGATCGTAAACGCCTTGATGTTTTGGCTGGCATCCAACTTTGTGAGCGGCTTCCACGTTACCGGATTCGTGCCCGCCCTGCTGGGTTCGATTGCGCTTTCAATCGTCGGAACTGCCGTTGATTTTCTGCTCAAGCAGATCTTCACCAGCAGCGACGAAAAGAAGAACTAGCCTTCTTTGATACGGATGTTGCGGAACTCAACCCGCGTCCCATGGCCCAAAAAGCCAATGTGGCCGCTGGTACGAGCCAAACCCGGATGCTTCTTGAGCACTGCCGGATCCGTTACGCTGCTGAGATCGACATCAGTCACAACCACACCATTGAGGGTCACTTTAATCTTGCGGCCTTTGGCCTTGATCTCATAGATGTTCCACACGCCATCACGCTTCACATGGCCACTTTTGGCCGCCAACACGTCATAGACAGAACCGGTCATCTGCGTTGGCTTCAACCCGGGGCCCTTCTTGTACTTCTCTGAGGCTTCGTCCAGAACCTGGATCTCCATGCCTACATAAGCTGCATCACCTTCTAGCGGTGAGCGAATGCCAACCCCGTTGTTGCCACCCTCCCACAAGCGCCATTCCAGGCGAAGGGTAAAGTCTGAATACTCTTTCTCAGTGTAGAGATTGCCACCACCGTCTTCGGGGCAAACGAGCACTCCGTTCTGAACAAGGTAGCCCTTTCCGCGTCCACCCACCAGCTTCCAGCCAGTCAGATCTTTGTCATTAAAAAGAGGCTTAAAGCCTCGCTCAGCGGCAGGAAGTATCGCCGCGCCGCCAAACAGAAGCGCAAGTTCTCGTCGAGTCATATATGGAGCCTAACAAAATCGCATTAAGGTATGCCAATTTACGGTGATAAAATCTACACATGCTGAGTCAGCGACTGATCGCGCTTTGTTGGATTACGCTGCCGTTACTGGCACAAGAAGATGGCCCTGCCTTCTTTGAAAAAAATGTACGCCCTTTACTGGTGGCTAAATGTCTCGGATGCCATTCCGCAACCAGCCAACCGATCATGGGCGGGCTCAGACTCGATACCCGTGAACACACCCTCAAAGGTGGAAGCAGAGGCACGTCGCTGGTCCCAGGAAACCCATCGGAAAGCCTGTTGCTCAAAGTGATCATGCACACTGCCGGCCCTCTGAAGATGCCCCCCGGCCCCAAGATGCGCGATGCCGATGCCGCATTCATTGCCCAATGGATCGCAATGGGTGCACCCTGGGGTGCAAATCCAGTCGTCTCCTCAAATACTCCTCAAAAGAAGTATTGGTCACTGCTTTCGCCAGCCGAACCCACTATCCCTACAGTTAAACATCAGGCATGGATCAAATCCCCGATCGACTCTTTCGTGCTGTCGGCACTGGAAGCAAAAGGCCTCCAGCCCGCCAAGACCGCTGACAAGCGAAGTCTCATCCGGCGCGCCAACTACGACATCACCGGCCTGCCGCCAACTCCAGAAGAAGTGCAGGCTTTCCTCAACGACAGCTCAACCAACGCTTACACCAAACTGGTGGATCGCCTTCTCCAATCGCCTCGCTACGGCGAACGTTGGGGACGTCATTGGTTGGATGTCGCCCGCTATGCGGACTCCAATGGCCTGGACGAAAACCTCGTCTACAAGAACGCATTCCGCTATCGCGATTACGTCATCGCTGCCTTTAACAACGACAAGCCTTACAACGAATTCGTGCAAGAGCAACTTGCCGGGGATCTGCTTGCCCCAACCGAAGATCTTAAGAAGCAGTTCGAGCGGTGGACAGCAACCGGCTTCCTCAGCCTTGGAGCCAAGATGCTTGCTGAAGACGACCCAATGAAGATGCAGATGGATATTGTCGACGAACAGGTGGATACCACTGCCCGCGCCTTCATGGGCCTCACCGTCGGCTGTGCCCGCTGCCACGACCACAAGTTCGATCCAATCCCGACAGCCGACTACTACGCTCTGGCAGGAATCTTCAAGAGCTCGCACACGATGGACAACTTCAAAGTTGTTGCCAAGTGGCACGAACACGTCCTTGCCCCCAAAGATGATCGAGACCGTCTGGCCGCTCATGAAGCCAAGGTAGAAGCAAAGCGCAAAGAGATCAGTGCGCTGACAGGCGCGGAGAACAAGATCCTCGCCGAAGCCGCCATGAAGCGTGTTGGAGCTTATCTACTTGCCTCCGGTGAACTCGAAAGCTACTCGAAGATCCGCATCGCCCCTATCGAAACAGAAGCTGGAGCGACTTTGATTCCAGCAGCATCCTTCGTCTCAGGTAATGCGCCAAAGATCCTCGAAAGAGGTAAATCCAATGCTCCGAAAGATTCCAAAGGGCCATACTTTGCCGAGTACGAAATCGTTGCGGCTTCCAAGGCCAATTATCAAATTGACATCCTGAACGAAGAAAAAGGTTTTGGCACGGTCGACCTCTACGTGAATGGGGTCTGGATGAAAGCGGGCGCAGGCCCGGTGCAGAACAGGGCTGCTTCGCCCGATGCGCCCGGCTGGAGCTATGTCGCCATCGTTCCACTTGAGGCCGGTAAAAACAAGATTCGCCTCGAACACGCCAGCCGTTTCCCATATTTTGAAAAGCTGCTTGTTGCCAAACACACCCTTTCCCAAACGCCGTTGACCATCGTGCAGGTGGCCACAAAGTATCAGATCAATCCAGGCTTCCTGGAGCAGTTTATGGATTACTTTGATCGCTCACAATCAGCAATCTCATCGGTACTCTATGCCTGGGAAGCACACGAATCGAAGTCTCCCATCGCGGCCTGGTCCTCTCCAGTCGCAGAGCTCTTCAAGGCCAGCCCAGGGCAAACGAAAGAAGCCATCGCTGCGCGGTACGAGCAACTCTTTCAAGATGCGCTAGCCAATGGCAAGGAAAGCAAGGATCCCGGGCTCAAGGCCCTCTACGATTTCTTGCAAGAGAAGTTCGGCCCCTTCCGCGCTCCGGATGACTCGAAGCGCTATTACCTCAGTGCTGCTCGTGAAAAGCTCACTCAACTTGAGACAGAGCGCAAAGCCCTCGAAACAGCAACCCCAGACTTCCCCAAGGCCATGGGAATCCAGGAAGGCGAAAAAACCGAAGACCTCGCAATCCACATTCGTGGCAGCCATTGGACCCTCGGTGAAAAATCCCCGCGCGGCTTCCTTCGCGTCATCGAAACCAGCAATCGAATCCCGATCGAAGCCAACCAAAGTGGCCGTCTACAACTGGCCCAGTGGCTGACTCAAAAAGATCACCCGCTCACCAGCCGCGTAATGGTGAACCGGATCTGGCGTGGCCATTTTGGCCGCGGCATCGTCGCAACAGTCGACAACTTCGGCCGCCTCGGCGAGAAGCCCTCCAACCCCGCACTTCTCGATTGGCTCGCACTTCGCTTCGTCGAACAAGGTTGGTCGATGAAGGCCATGCACCGCATGATCCTGCTCTCGAACACTTACCAGATGAGCAGCGACTTGAATCCGCGCGGCGAAGAACTCGATCCCGAAAACATCCTGCTCTGGAGAATGCCACGCCGCCGTCTCGAAGCCGAAGCCATCCGCGACGCGGTCATGAGCACTTCCGGCGCGCTCGAATTTACGATGGGTGGGAGCCTCCTCACCTACAAAGACCGCCAGTACGTCGCCAACACTGCCAAGGGCAGCACGGTCGATTATGACCGCACCATCCGGTCTGTGTACGTCCCCGTCCTGCGTAGCTCCATGTATGAAGTCTTCTCGGCCTTCGATCTCCCAGACCCCACGATGCCCAACGGAGACCGCGACTCAACCGTAGTCGCCCCTCAGGCCCTCTTCATGATGAACAGCTCAGTCATTCTCAACCACAGCCGCAAGCTGGCAGAAAAGCTGATGGCCGACACCAGCCTCGATGCGACTGGCCGCGTAAAGACAGCATACGAGCGGGCACTCACCCGTCCGGCAACCAATCAGGAAATCGATCAGGCGCTCACCTTTGTAGCAAAGATGCAGCGCGAATGGAAAGGCGATGAATTGAAGGCATGGCAGAGCTTTTGCAAGTCTCTATTAGCCTCGAACGAATTCATCTACATGAACTAACACCATGAACAGACACTGGAATTCCTACCTCAATCAAACTCTTTCGCGACGCGAATTACTCCGCGCATCGAGCACCGGCTTTGGCAGCCTGGCCCTCACCAGCATGCTTGCCCAAGAAGCCGCAGCCGCCTCGGCAACCGATCCGCTGGCCGTCAGGCAGCCCCACTTCCCTGCCCGCGCCAAGCGAGTCATTTTCCTGTTCATGCACGGTGGCCCATCGCAGGTCGACACCTTCGATTACAAACCGCTCCTCAAGCGCGACCACGGCAAGCCTCTGCCGTTCGCCCGCCCCAAAGTTGTCTCGAGTGAAACCTTCAATCTGCTCCAGTCGCCATGGGCGTTCAAGCAATACGGTCAAAGCGGTGCCTGGGTCAGCGATCTCTTTCCTGAGACCGCCAAGTGTGTTGACGACATGTGTTTTGTAAAGTCGATGTACGGATCAAACTCTCGCCACGGCGGTGCCCTGCTTGAACTACACACCGGTTCAGACACCTTCATCCGCCCCAGCATGGGCTCCTGGGTAACCTACGGCCTCGGCACTGAAAACGCCTCGATGCCCGGCTACCTCACCATCTGTCCTACGCAGTCGCACGGTGGCGCAAACAACTTTGGCTCGGCATTCTTGCCTGCACCCTATGCCGGCACCGCAATTGGCTCAGTCGGCATCGCGTCCAAAGACGCCCGCATCCCCTTCATCTCGAACAAAGAAACTCCCCGCGAGATCCAGCGTATGGAGATCGACTACAGCCAGGGCCTCAACCGCAAGCAACTGGAAACCACTGGTCACGACCGCGCCCTCGAAGGCCGCATCGAAAGCTTTGAACTCGCTTTTCGCATGCAGTCGGAAGCGCCAGACCTGCAGGATCTCAGCAAAGAATCCGAAGCTACTCGAAAGCTTTACGGTCTCGACAACCCCATCACCGAAGACTTCGGCCGGCAATGCCTGATGGCTCGTCGCTTCTCAGAAAAAGGCGTCCGCTTCGTGCAGGTCAGCCACACCTACAAGTGGGACCAGCACGAGAACCTCAAGAAGGACCACTCACAAAATGCAGCCGAAGTAGACAAGCCCATCGCTGGCCTGCTCAAGGATCTCAAAGCCCGTGGGCTGCTGGAGGATACGCTCGTCCTCTGGGCTGGTGAATTCGGCCGCACCCCAACGGCGCAAGGCTCCGACGGCCGCGATCATAACCCTGAAGCCTTCACTATCTGGATGGCTGGAGGCGGCGTCAAGCCCGGTCTCTCATATGGTGCAACCGATGATTACGGCTACTATTCAGTGGAAAACAAAGTTCACTTTCACGACCTCCACGCAACGATTCTTCACCTGCTCGGAATGGATCACCTCAAGCTCACTTATCGCTACGCTGGCCGCGACTTCCGCCTCACTGACGTCCACGGCAACATAGTGAAAGATATTCTCGCCTAGCGGGAACGCCGGCACGATTCATCCGTACTAGATGGGTACATGCTGCGCCGACATTTTCTGCTGACTCCGCTGGCCTTTGCGCAAGACCCACCCCCGATCAAGGTCGAGGTCAACCTCGTCAATGTTCCATTCACTGTGCGGGACTCCAAAGGTCAATGGATCATAAATCTGAAAGCGGACGACTTTGAAGTTCTTGAAGACGGACAGCCGCAAAAGATCTCTTTCTTCTCGCGTGCGGCAGACTCTCCGCTAAGC
>JBKJUN010000721.1:0-3771 GCA_046590555.1 Bryobacter sp.
GTTCCTGAATAGAGATCAGATCCAACTCACGGCCCAGCTTGCGATGGTCCCGCTTCTTGGCTTCCTCAAGCTGCTTCAAAAACTCGTCTTGGTCCTTCTGGCTATACCAGGCAGTCCCGTAGATGCGCTGCAACTGCTGGCGCTTCTCATCGCCCTTCCAGTAAGCACCGGCCACCGAAAGCAGCTTGAACGCCTTCAGTCTCTTCGTCGAAGGAACATGCGGCCCACGGCAGAAATCGATGAAGTTCGGGCCAAGTGTATATTCGGAGAAAATTGTATCAGCCCGCTCGGTGATCAACTCCACCTTCATCGGCTCGTTCATCGCCTCATACTTGGCGAGGCCCTCGGGTTTGGCGATCAGCTTCCGTTCAAACGTAAGATCCCGGTCCCGGATCTCGGCCATCTTCTTCTCGATCTTCGCCAGGTCTTCGGTTGTAAACGGCTCCTTGCGATCAAAATCGTAATAGAAACCGTTCTCGATCGGGGGGCCAATACCAAGCTTGGTCTCAGGATATAGCTCAAGCACTGCAACAGCCAGCAGGTGGGCGGTCGAATGGCGGTAGACGTCCATCGAGGCCTCGTCCTTGGTCGTCAGGATGGCAACAGAAGAATCGGCTTCGAGAGGACGGTTTAGGTCCCACAGGTTGCCATTTACCTTCGCAACAACGGCATCATCGGCAAGGCGCCGCGAGATCGACTGGGCAATATCAAGGGGGCGAGTGCCAGCGGGAAATGCCTTTTGGCTCCCGTCTGGCAGGGTAACAAGGACTTCACTCATGGATTTTTGGGGTTCAAATTGAGCGTAGCACGCAAGATGACCGTAACTTTTCAGCCCAACCAACACACTGGGCTATAGTGAGAGAAGCAATGACATCCACGGAGCCACAAAGCGACGAAGATTTGGTTGAGCTTGCTAAGTCTGGCGACGACACGGCCTTCCCTGAGCTCGTAAAACGTTACAGTCGCCGCATCCTTCGGGTCGCTCGCAACATCACAAACCATGAAGAGGATTCCGAAGACGTGTTGCAAGAGACGTTCATGAAAGCGTACACCCACCTGGCCGGCTTCCAGGGCAACAGCAAGTTCTACACTTGGCTGGTGCGCATCGCGATGAACGAATCGCTCATGAAACTGCGCAAGCGCAAAACCGGCAAGCTTGTTTCTCTCGACGAAGAGCTCAACACTGGCGAGGATACGATTATCCGCGAAATAGCGGTTTGGGAAGGCAACCCTGAAGACACCTATTCACAAGAAGAACTCCGCGAAATCCTCGATAAGACAATCGCCAGCCTGCCCGAAGGCTTCAGAACGGTATTCATGCTGAGAGACGTTGAAGAGCTATCAACCGAAGAAACTGCCGAAGCCCTCGAACTGAGCATCCCGGCTGTCAAAAGCCGCCTTCTGCGTGCCCGCCTGCAACTGCGAGAGAAGTTGACCCGTGTTTTCAAAAGTAAGGGGGAAAACGCCTTTGCCTACATGTAAAGACTTCTTAAGAGAGCTGAGCGACTATCTCGATTCCGCCCTCGACCCAGCCACCAAGATAGAGCTCGACAAGCACGTTCAAGAGTGCCCCAATTGTTGGGTCGTCCTCGACACCACAAAAAAGACGGTAAAGATCTACAAAGGCTGCGAGCCCCAAGCCGTCCCAGCCGCCCTCGAAGACAAACTGATGACCGCACTAAAGGCCAAAATGGCCGAAAAGAAGTGCGGCGGGGGCTAGCGCTTTTTGTTTTTCCAGCGCTTTCTCAATTCCCGTGCTGATTCAGTAAACGCCGCTTCACCAAACTTGTTAAATGCCTCCTCCAGGCTGACGCTGTTGTAGCCATCAGCGAAGGAGGAGTTCCCCACAATTTCAGTCTCAATCCCCCGACGTCCCAACATCCTCTTCGTCCTCGTAGACGATCTGCGCTGGGACGAACTCGGCTGCAGCGGCCATCCCTTCGCCCAAACCCCAAACATCGACCGCCTCGCCCGCGAAGGCACCATGTTCCAGAACGCCTTCGCCGTCACTCCCCTCTGCTCGCCCAGTCGCGCCACCTTCCTCACCGGCCTCTACCCGCACACCAATCAAATCACCGACAACGGTGATCGCAGCCCCACCAGTCACCGCCTCACCACTTGGCCCCGCCTCCTCCACGACTCCGGCTACGAAACCGCCTTCATCGGCAAATGGCACATGGGCGTAGACGATTCACCCCGCCCCGGCTTCGACCACTGGATCAGCTTCCCCGGCCAGGGCGAATCGATCAACCCGCTACTGAACGAAAACGGCAAATCCGCCCGCGTCAACGGCTACATCACCGACATCCTCACTGAGCGCGCAGTAACAACAATCCGCGCCCCCCGCAAGAATCCCTTCTGCCTCTACCTCAGTCAAAAACCCAAGTGGCGCGACTCACTCATGTTCGAATACTTCAGCGACCGCGTCTTCCCGAGAATCCGCAACATGGGCTACCGCGCGATACGAACGGAACGTTGGAAGTACATCAACTATCGCGATCTCAAAGCTGCCGACGAACTATACGATCTCAAAACCGATCCATTCGAGCTCAACAACATCATCGCCACCAGCCCCGAACTACCCCGCCTCAGCGAGCTCGAACGCTCAACTGCGTGACAGCCGCCGAATCCCCTCAGCGCTCCACTTCACCCCATAACCAGGCCCGGTAGGAATCGTCAGCAACCCATCGGCATCCAGTGTCGGAGCAGTCTCAAACAGCTCCTCAAGATAAGGCTCCGGCGTCAGATACTCAACAAATTTGGCATTCTGCGCTGCCGCCGACAAATGCAAATCGGCAATCAACCCAACACCTGTGTTCCACCCATGCGGCACAACCAGAATGTTGTGATCATCCGCATACTGCCCAATCCGGTGCTGCTCGCTAAGCCCGCCCACCTTGGTCACATCCGGCTGCAGAATATCCACCGCACGCCTCTCAATCCAAGGCAGAAACGATTGCCGCCGCGTCAACACCTCACCACTGGCAATATGCACCGGCGAATGCTTCGTCAGCTCAACATGCCCGTCAATGTCATCCGGCCGCAACGCTTCCTCAAACCACGTCACATCGTAGTCCTTCAACATCTTCGCCGTCTCAAGAGCCCACTTGTATCCATGCGACCAAAATGCATCGCTAGCCCCGGCATCCACCATCAGGTAATCCGTATCCCCAATCGCCTCCCGAGCCGCTCTCACAATCGCTTCGTCCGTGTTCGCCGAATGCCGTCCAAACGGCCCCCACCCCATTTTGAAGGCCCGAAACCCGCGAGCCTTGGCAGCCAGCAGCCTCGCCCCGATCAACTCCGGCTCCACCATCAACATACTCGCGTAAGGCTGAATTTTGTCGCGATACTTGCCACCAAGCAGGCGCCAGATCGGCTGCCCCGTCACCTGTCCAAGCAGATCCCAAAGCGCCATATCGATGCCTGATATGGCATGAGTCACACTCCCCCCGCGTCCCTGCCAGAACGTATTCTGGTGCAACATCTCGGTAGTCGCCGCCGGATCAATCGCGCTCGCACCCGTATACAAAGGCTTCAGCAACTCAAGAGCCGCAGCCACCAGCGGCGCAGAAGTATAAACACTACCCAAACTAGTCAGACCCTCATCGGTCACAACCTCGACAAGCGTGCGAGTCTGTTCAAGCTCTCCATAGCGTGCAGGCCAATCCTCATAAGCCTTACCGTAAAGAGGGATTGCGCGGATAGATTGGATTTTCATTTGCGTGCTATTGGTTTTACTACAACACCGTTCTTCACGTCATCAGACGG
>JBKJUN010000809.1:0-5495 GCA_046590555.1 Bryobacter sp.
TTAAACATGAAAACCTACTTCTTGTCGGCGAAAGCCTTGGCGTAATCTTTGAGGAAAATCTCAAGACCCTTGTCGGTGAGGGGATGATTGAACATCATGTCGAGAGTCTTGAAAGGCATGGTGCCGATGTCGGCGCCAATCTCGGCGGCTTGCGCAACGTGGAGTGGGCTGCGGAGGCTGGCGGCGAGGACCTGAGTGGTGTAGCCGTAGTTGCCGTAGATGGTGCAGATGGATTCGATCAGTTCCATGCCGAGCTGGGCGATGTCATCGAGACGGCCGACGAAGGGGCTGACGATGTAGGCACCGGCCTTGGCGGCGAGAAGAGCCTGAGCGGGTGAAAAGCAAAGGGTAAGGTTGGTTCGGACGCCTTCCTTCGAAAATTCAGAACAGGCTTCGATGCCGTCGCGTGTGAGCGGCAGCTTCACTACGATGTTCTTGTGGATCTTGGCCAGCTTGTGGCCTTCGATCACCATCAGCTTCGCTTCGGTAGCAACGACTTCAGCGGAGATGTCGCCGTCGATGATGTCGCAGATGCGAGCGACCTGCTCTTCAATTGCGATACCTTCCTTGGCGATTAGTGATGGGTTGGTGGTGACGCCGTCGACGATGCCCCAGGCAACGGCTTTCTTGAGTTCATCCAGGTTTGCGGTATCGAGAAAAATCTTCATGTGATTGGTTTTAGCCCTTGATTACTGTGTTGATGAGCGACGCAAGTCCATCAATTTCAATCGAGACCTGGTCGCCAGGTTGCATTGGCCCCACACCTGCCGGAGTCCCAGTAGCGATCACATCGCCGGGTTCAAGGGTCAGGAATGAGCTTACGAAGGCGAGTATAGCACCCAAGTCGAAGATCATCTGGGAGGCGGTGCCCTCCTGCTTGAGCTCGCCGTTCAGACGCGTGCGGAGAGTTGTTTTACTAAGGTCGAAGTCTTCTTTGGCGACCATCCATGGGCCGACTGAGCAGAAGGTGTCGAAGCCTTTGCCGCGGGTCCATTGGCCGTCTTTCTTTTGAAGGTCGCGGGCGGTGATGTCGTTGACGCAGGTGTAGCCGAAGATGTAATCCATCGCTTTTTCAGCCGGGATGTGGCGGCCCTGTTTGCCGATAATGAGGCCGATTTCGCCTTCGAAGTCGACGCGACTCGACTGTGGCGGATAGACGATGTTGTCGCCGTGGGTAATGAGCGATGAGGGTGGCTTCAGGAAGATGAGCGGCTCGGTGGGGACGTCATTGCCGAGTTCCTTGGCATGGTCGACGTAGTTGCGGCCAACACAGACGATCTTGGAGGGCATCACGGGCGGGAGCAGCCGGACGTCTGCGAGGTTGTGATCCTCGGCGAAGGTCTTGCTGAAGAGGGCAGGGGTCTCGATAACCTGATCGCCTTCGAGGATGCCGTAAAGGCCATGGGTTGTTGTTGGTTCGGCGTCTTTGGAGAGGGCAAAGCGGATGTATTTTGTCATGGGATGAGGATCTCTACTGGAGCAGATTTAGGGCTTTCGTTTCCTTTGCGATCCACTGTCGTGATCGCGTATCGATAGGTTTGGCCGTTGGCTATGGCAGCATCGCGATAACTGGCTGCCGTTGGGGATTCGGCGATTTTCACGAAGGCACCGCTGGGTGAGGCGCGGTAGATGCGGTAGGCGGCGAGGTCGATTTCCTGGTTGCGTTCCCAACTGAGCTGAACGGCGCTTGGGCCCGCGAGAGCTGAGAGGCCGAGTGGGGCAACGGGTGGGAAGGTGTCCACCGGCGTGATGCCGAGCGGCTCGCTGATTTCGCTGATGGCGGCTTCCTCGAGGGCCTGGACTGTGTATTGATAGGTGGTGTCGTAAGAGGCACCAATGTCCGTGAACTGGGACGCTTTTACTATTGCCATCTCTATAGGCTCTGCATCTGTGCCGGCCTTACGAAAGATCTTCCAGGTGATGCCAGGGCGCGGGGTGCTTTGAACCCAATTGAGTTCGATGCCGGCGGCGGTTGCTACCGCCCGGAGTTGGCCTGGCTTGTCTAATGGACCTACGACTTTCAGAGTGACGAAGTTAGACCAGGGGGAGACGCGCATCTTTGGGTTTGCAATGCGGACGCCGAGGATCACTTCCTGGTTAGCCCAGTCTTTAGCGGGGACTTTTGTTTCAACTTTTCCAGGTTCTTTGGCAGTGGTCTCAACAGTACGGGCAGCCCCACTCCATGTGTCTGGATTGAAGGGCTGCGCGGGGCTTGGGCCGATTTTGAGATCGAGGCCGCCGAGCGTTTTCTGATCGAGGCCTTCCATTGTTTTGTCGGGAATCGTGAAGGAGATGAGCAGGTCTGGGCCAACCTGTCGAGCGCTGAGGTCTGTGACGGGAGTTGGGACCTTTAGAGCTGGCGGCAGCGGGTCTCCGACGTAGGCGCAGCCGGTGAGGGCAAGGATCGAAAGGGTTGTCAGGGCTAGCCGCATTAGAGGATGTACCGGCTTAGGTCTTGATCCTTGACGATGCTGGAGAGCTGCTTGCGGACATATTCAGCGTCGATGGTGATCTTTTTCTTCTTGAGATCCGGGCCCTCAAAAGAAATCTCTTCGAGAACTTTCTCGAGGATGGTATGGAGGCGGCGGGCTCCGATGTTTTCTGTGGACTGGTTGACTTCGGCGGCTAGCTTGGCCATTTCGTCGATGGCGTCATCGCCGAATTTGAGCTTGATGCCTTCGGTTTCGAGCAGGGCGATGTATTGCTTCGTGAGGGCGTTCTTTGGCTCTTTAAGAATGCGTACAAAATCGGCGTGAGTAAGGCTTTGGAGTTCGACGCGAATGGGGAAGCGGCCCTGGAGTTCCGGGATGAGGTCTGAAGGCTTGGAGACATGGAAGGCTCCGGCGGCGATGAAGAGGATATAGTCTGTACGGACGAAGCCGTAACGGGTGGTGACGGTGGTGCCTTCGACGATTGGGAGGATGTCGCGCTGTACACCTTCTCGTGAGACGTCTGGGCCGGTGCCGCCTTCGCGGCCAGCGATCTTGTCGATCTCGTCGAGGAAGATGATGCCATTGCGCTCGACCCGGTCGAGGGCTTCTTTAGTGATCTGGTCCATGTCGATGAGTTGCTCTTCTTCCTCTTCGGTGAGGTAGTCGAGGGCATCGGGGACCTTCATTTTGCGCTTCTTCATGCGGGGCCCGAAGAGGCCGGGTAGCATTTCCTGGAGGTTGGCACCCATTTCTTCCATGCCTGGGGCGGTTGCGACCTGGATCTGGGGTGCCTTTTCTTTCACGTCGATTTCGACCATCTTGTCGTCGAGCTTGCCGGCGCGGAGTTTTTCGCGAAGTTTGTCGCGCGTTTTGTCCGCAGCCTTTTCGGTGGTTTCGGTGCCTTCGGGCAAAGGGGCCTTGAGGAGATCGAGGAGGCGATCTTCGGCGTTTTGTTCTGCGCGTTCGGCAACTTCGTCGAGACGCTCTTCGCGGACGAGGTCGATCGAGATCTCGACCAAATCGCGGATCATGCTTTCGACGTCTCGGCCGACGTAACCGACTTCGGTGAATTTGCTGGCTTCTACTTTGAGGAAAGGCGAGTTGGCGAGCTTGGCCAGACGGCGGGCGATTTCGGTTTTGCCGACACCGGTTGAGCCGATCATGAGGATGTTTTTCGGCATCACTTCCTCGGCCATTTCGGGGTCCAGGCGCTGGCGGCGGATGCGGTTACGCAGGGCGATAGCGACGGCCTTCTTTGCGTCTGCCTGGCCTACTACGTATTTGTCGAGTTCAGCGACGATTTCGCGCGGTGTGAGTTCGTCGAGCAGAGGCGTATCGTCGTTCTTGGGGTTGGGCAGGTAGATCACCATTTAGCTGAGTTCTTCGATTGTGATGTTGTGGTTGGTGTAGACGCAGATGTCGCCGGCGATTTTCATCGAGCGTTCGACAATTTCGCGGGCGCTTAGGTTTGTGTTTTCAAATAAGGCACGGGCGGCAGAAATGGCAAAGGGGCCACCGGAGCCGATAGAGGCGATCGAGTCGTCTGGTTCGATGACGTCGCCATTGCCCGAAAGGAGAAAGGTGCTTTCGATGTCGGCTACGACGAGCATGGCCTCAAGATGGCGGAGCATTTTGTCGGTGCGCCAGTCTTTAGCAAGTTCAACGGCAGAGCGGGAAAGTTGGCCGTTGTGTTGTTCTAGCTTGGCTTCAAAGCGGGCAAAAAGGCTGAAGGCGTCGGCTGTAGAGCCAGCAAAGCCAGCGAGGATTTTGCCGTTATAGAGGCGGCGGAGTTTGCGGGCACCGCTTTTTAGTACTTCAGAGCCCTGCGTCACCTGGCCGTCGCCAGCCATGACGATCTTGCCTTCGCGGCGCACGCTCAGGATTGTGGTCGATCGTATCCGTTGTTTCATTCCAAACTCCAGTGTAAGATCAATGGCATCTCTATGATTGAACTCAAAGTCAACGGTCAGGCGCGCAAGTTTGACGGCGATGGCGAAATGCCTCTGCTGTGGTACCTCCGGGAAGAGCTTTCTCTGACCGGTTCTAAGTTTGGATGTGGCATGGGTCTGTGTGGTGCCTGTACGGTACACCGGAACGGCGAAGCGATTCGCAGCTGCGTTACACCGGTGAAAGATGTAGCCGGAAAAGACATTACGACGATTGAGGGTTTGAGCCCGAATGGAACTCATCCCTGCCAGGTGGCTTGGGAAAAACATGGTGTGGCGCAGTGCGGCTATTGCCAGGCTGGACAAATCATGCAGGCTGCTTCTTTGCTTAAGAAGACGCCAAAGCCGACTGACGATCAGATCGATGCGGCGATGAACGGGAATATTTGCCGGTGTGGCACCTATACGCGCATTCGTGCGGCGGTGAAGTCGGCAGCGGGGGTGAAAGCTTAATGTCCAACATTAACTACGGTGAGAGCCGTCAGGCTCCCGAGAGAATTTCTGAAACCACGCGGCTGGCCAAGGAAGCGTATTCGCAATACGACCAGAGCGTGCAGATCCTCGATCGTCGCGGATTCGTTGGCACAGTGTTGTCTGCAAGCGCACTTGTTTTTGGTGTGAGCGTGAGTTCGAGCGAAGCGATTGCTGCGCCGACTTCGTGGGAGCCGAGCGTGTATCTTGGCTTTGAGCCCAATGGCACGGTTGTCATCATGGCGCATCGTAGCGAAATGGGTACGAGCAGCCGTACGACGCTGCCGATGATGCTGGCCGATGAACTGGAAGCGGACTGGAAGAAGGTTCGTGTCGAGCAGGCGCTGGGCAACGAGAAGTATGGCTCACAGAATACCGACGGATCTTGTTCGGTACGTGACTTTGGCGCAGCTATGTTTAAGGCCGGAGCTACAGCACGTACGATGTTTGAACGTGCGGGTGCCCAGAAGTGGGGTTGTCAGCCGGGTGATGTTGCTGCATCTCAGGGCAAAGTTGTAAACGGCAAGACGAAGCAGACGTTGACTTATGCGGAACTGCTGCCGGTTGCGATGAAGATGGAAGTGCCGAAAGAGCACGAGCTTCGCTACAAGACTCCTGATCAGTACAAGCTCATCGGCAAGAAGGT
>JBKJUN010000817.1:0-23471 GCA_046590555.1 Bryobacter sp.
CAGGCGATTTCGCTGGTTGGCTCATTCCTCGGAGGCTGGTCATCGATGCAATTGATCCGGAGGGGCTGGGCTCCGCTGGCAGCAAGACGACGTGTTTATCTATTCGGAGCGATTGGAATGATGTTGTCGGCTGTCGTGCCCCTCGCCCCAAATGTGACTTGGGCGGTGGTCTTCATTTCACTCAGCTATTTCGCTTCCTCGGCGGCCAGTGTGAATTTATACACGATGCCACTGGATGCCTATGGAGGAAGCAGCGCCGCATTTAGCGTGTCGTTGCTCACCGGTGGTTACGGGCTCCTGCAGCTCTTTGCTTATCCATTGATTGGACGGGTAGCCGACCAATATGGATTTTCGCCGATTTGCATAGCGATTGCCTTTCCACCATTGCTCGCGTATTTGATCCTGGAGCTGACCAAGCCTCGTGCCTCGCAGACGCTACGTACTTAGCTTCGCCAATGGTCCAGCAGAGAGGGTCGCGGCCATGCGCCGGGAGCTCAAACAGATCTTGCCTGGCTATGAGCATCACGAGATAGATCTGCTGCAAGGGGAGAACACGGGCAGCCTTTGGCTTCGTTTGATGCGCGAGTTCGCACCATTTTCGCTTGCCCACACTGCGGCACTGATCGGGCCAGATACAAACGCAAGTGTGTTTAAGGCAGCTCTGGCGTTGGCTCCGACTCGGATGCTTGCCTACGACTCGCACGGCGAGCGCTTTCATATGAGCTGGAAGGCACCGCTCAGTTCCCTGCTCTTCCTGAAGGGTTGGCCGATAGACCAAATCCACTTGCGGCCCTGGCGAGACGACACGGTACACTCGCCCGAAATCCTTCGACTCGACGGTTGCCCTGTAGATTCATCGAAGAAGACCGTAGCTGTTATGTCACCCTATTTGCCTTGGCCGCTGAGCCATGGCGGAGCGGTGCGAATTTACAACTTAT
Source organism: Bryobacter sp. (assembly GCA_046590555.1). Classification (GTDB taxonomy): domain Bacteria; phylum Acidobacteriota; class Terriglobia; order Bryobacterales; family Bryobacteraceae; genus Bryobacter. Next base: position 939 of record JBKJUN010000817.1, read on the forward strand.
TGAGGGTGTGTTCTGACCGCTACAACCTGCATTTGCTGGCCTTCACCGAGTCGAAAGACGCTGTAGAACTCGGCCCGCTGAGGGACATTTGTTGCGGGGTGACACTAGTGCAAAAACCAGAATTTCGCAGCCTGCGATGGGCGAGCCTACGCCCTGCAGAAGTAGTTGAATATGAAACCCCAGCCATGCAAGAAGCCTTAAGAGGCGTTAAGCGCGACTTGTTGCAAACCGAGTTCACACAGCTCGCGGGTTATGGCGGAGACGTTCTTGTCGAGCATGATGTGACGATGGATCTGGCGGCACAGGAACACGCCCGCGTGGGATCCTGTGCGAGTTGGTGGAATCTGCGGCGCTGGCAACAATTTGAGCGAGCGGTACTGCCTAAGTTCAGGGGAGTCGTTGTCATGAGCGAGAAGGACCGTTTGGCCGTCGGAGGCAGCGTGATCTCCAATGGCGTCGACCTCGAACGATTTGTTCCAGAGCCGGAACCCGCTGGGACAGGCATGTTATTCATCGGCAGCTTCAGGCACTTCCCGAATGCTCTTGCCTATCGCTTTCTGATCGAAGAGTTTTGGCCCAAACTGAAACTGCTTCTGCCTGAGGCGAAGCTCGACGTAGTGGCCGGACCAAGCCCCGAACTCTACTATCCCTTTGGAGCGATTCCAACCGCTCCAGGCGTAAACCTGCATTCGTTTGTCAGCGATCTTCGACCGCTCTACAATGCGACCAACCTGGTTTTGATCCCCACTCCTGTCTCAGCAGGTACCAACATCAAGGCGCTAGAGGCAATGGCAATGGAGCGCGCGATGTTGAGCACTCCGAGCGGGGTAAACGGTTTGGAGTTAAGACACGAAGAGCATGTATGGATTGCTGACGGCGCAGCGGCCTTTGCCGGCAGCGCCGCACGGCTGTTGAAGGATGCGCGTCTGCGTCAGGCATTGGCCAAAAGAGCGCGTGCCGTAGTGGAAGAGAAATTCGACTGGCGAGCGATCGGACGAGAACAGGAGGCCTTGTGGGAGAGCCTGTTGTCCTAAGAGAGGGCGTTGCTGAGGACTGGCTGCGCTTTCGCGAGTTGATCCAGATGAGCGCGGGAGCAGCCACCTGGGCGGACGGCTATCCATCGATAGTGGCGGAATCCGAAGGTCGACTGATTGGATTTGCGATGTACCGCGTAGTAGTCGGCGAAGGCGAGTTGTTAAATCTTGCAGTAGATCCTTGGGCCAGACGCACAGGCGTTGGCCGGGCTCTGCTTCAGGCTATGATGCGTCTGGCTGAGGTCTGGCACCTCGAAGTACGCGAGTCCAATGCCGCAGCCATTGCGCTATACGCTTCTCTTGGCTACAGACAAGTGGGCCGGCGCAGCGGCTACTACGTTGACGGCGAAGCGGCCCTGTTGTTCAGCTACTTTGTCGCGACACACGAAAATTGACCCTTGTAACCGACTTGAAATGGTGCTAGGAATATGAGCAACGGCGGGCCAGACAGGTTTGCCGGTGGATTCCAAATCAAGGAGGAACCATCCAATGACATTATTGAATGACGAAGAAATAAAGACTCAGCTCATGAATCTAGATCCGGAATTTCGCCGAGTGGCGACGCAGCATTCCGACTACTCGCGGCTTCTGCATGAGCTTGAGACGAAATCCCATTTAGGTGAAGCCGAACTAGCTGAGGAGGCGCGCTTGAAGCGGATCAAGCTTGCTCTCAAAGACCAGATGCAAGGGATGATGTCGCACTACGCGACTCAACCTGTTTAAGAATTGACGTCAAGCCCGGCCCCAATCGATTGTTTGGGGCCGGGAGTCTGTTGATGGCCGGTGGTGCGGACATTGTACAATCAAGAGAAATCCTAACTGAGAGACTATGCATCCAGAAGGCGTGCTCCTAGCCAAGGCTTTGGCGGCTAGTGCAGTATTGCCGCACGTCGCGGACTGCCCTTTGATTCGCAGGTGACAGGAGATGGCCGGGCCTGTGTTTTGTGTCACTCCACACAAGGCCAATTCCCATTGCGCATGGCTGGAAAGGACGGATTCACAGAAGCTCAATCGAAGTTCAATTTCAAGTCAGTCCTGCGGGAAGTGAACTTATCGGAACCGCAAAAAACCTCTTGTTGCTAAAGCCAACGCGTCCGAACGACAATGCCGGAGACCCTGCTTTGCACACAAGTACACACGGAGGAGGAACTGGCTGGGGCAAGAGCACTCGCGAGGCGTCGGTGTCTGAAGAGTATGAGACGATCCTGAACTGGATCCGGGGTGCCAAGCCCTAGAGCATTGAGTCATCGAATTCACTTAATCTCAGCCGTGGCAGAGTAATCGTGAATGCAGAACCTTCCCCAGGTGCGCTTTTGAGGTCAATCCTGCCCCCCATTGCATCGCATAGTCGTCTGGTGATTGCCAGGCCCAGACCTGTTCCGCCTTCATTCTTCGAACTCGATGAATTCACCTGCGTAAAAGCCGTGAAGAGCTTCTGTTGATCTTCTTCACTTATGCCTTTTCCGTTATCCCGGACACACCAGTGAGACCATTCTTTACCATCAATTATTTCTAGCTGCATGGACAGCTCGACTTGGCCATTTTGAGTAAACTTGCAGGCATTGCTCAGCAGGTTGAATAAACTCTGACGAAAGCGAGTAGGATCAGTCCAGTAAGCACCTAGCGGCTTCCAGGGATGAACGACGATTTTGTTTTTGTTCTTCGCAGCCAGCGGCTGTACGGTAGCAACACATTCGTCTACCAGAGTCTCAACATTGATCCATTCTGGTTGAATCGTCATCTTGCCTGCTTCGATCTTTGACAAGTCCAAAATATCGTTAATAAGAGAAAGAAGGTGACGTCCAGCGGCGAGGATGCGGTTAAGATCGCTGAGATATTCAGTATGACCATTGTCAGTAGCGTCTTCAGCGATCATTTCGGAGTAGCCGAGGATTGCGTTCAAAGGCGTTCGTAATTCATGGCTCATATTGGCAAGAAATTCACTCTTGGATCGATTGGATGTCTCAGCCTGTTCTTTTGCCTCTTGAAGCTGGCTTTCAACTTGCTTGCGTTCGGTTATATCGCGAAAAATAACAGTTAACTGATTTTCGCCCGCGATCGTTGATTTGCCAACGGAGACTTCAAGAGGCAGATAAAGACCAAGCTTATCCACCCCGAATACTTCGAACGTTTTCAAAGAAAAAAAGGAGTGGCTTATTCCTGCTGGGATCAAATCCTGAAGCGACCTGCCAACGAGGCTGCCTTTGGGATAGGCAAAAATACGTGAAGCTGCGGCATTGGCATAGAGCACCTCGTCGCGCTCGTTGACGGTAAGAATGCCTTCAGAAGCCGTTTCGGCAACCACGCGAAAGCGAGCTTCGCTCTCACGCAGGGCCTCCTCGGATTTCGACCGTTCCGTGACATCCCTGTAGCTCCAAACCCGGCCCAAAACCTGATCGCCGATCCTATGGGCCTGAGAGTATCGGTCAAAAACCCGGCCATCTTTAAAATGGATAACGTCATGGCCAGGCTCTGACGGCTTCTCCGACAGCTTATGAATACGGTCGATAAAACCCTGCGGATCAACCAATTGGTCATAAATAAATTCGCCTGGTACAAAGAACTGGTCTCGAGCCAATATTTTTGAAGGATCCATCCAAAGATCCATCATTCGCCGATTCTGACTTACTATTTCTTGCTTAAGGTTGGTCACAACAATGCCATCTGCAGTGGCATCGAAAATCGCCTGAAGAAGTGAAAGTAGTTCAGCACTTTTTGCTTCAGCTTCCCGGCGCTCAATTGCTTGTCCTACCTGCATGCCTATACGGGCGAAGACCTCAAGCAGATTTGAATCAGGTTCGTGTACTTCGAAATCGAAGAACTCAATTACTGCGAGCACATTTCCGCTAGCGATTAGCGGGAAGGCAAAACCACTGCCAACACCACTGTCGGCTGCGACGGCACAACGCGGAAAATTACTTTCCTTGGAAAGGTCTGGTATCCAACGGGATTTAGCTTCCAGCCAAACTGACCCCGGCAAGCCAATGCCGGGCGAGAATCCCATCACTCGGCTAAATACTATAAATTCCGAATCTTCAATCGAGGGCTGCGCCCACACATCATGGCAAGTCAGTTGAGTGTTGTCTTGTGTTGGTCGCCAAAAAAGCCCCGCACAATAGCTCAATTGTTCAGCGATAAGGGCAAGGAGAGCCCTGATACACTCTTTGGCATCCTGAGGCTCTGCCAGCAGACGCGTAATCGAAAATTCGATTTCGGCATACCGGGCGGCGAGGCGCCGGGCGGTCAGATCATGCTGGATCGCCATAAAACCTGCATTTTGCCCATTTTCATCCCGGATCGGATGTACCTCAAGATCCAGCCAATATGCCTTTCCAGCCTTGGTATAGTTAACAATTTCGCAATTAAACGGCCTGCCAGCCAGGTTGCTCTCAGCTATGAAGTCCAGCGTTTTAGGATTTGTTTCATCCCCGTACAGGAAAGAAGAGGGTGCGCGGCCCTTTACGTCCTCGAGCGAATATTCAGTCAAGTCTGTAAAGGCTTGATTGACCCATTCCACACAATCATTGGCATCGGCGAGAATCACTGGACTTGCCGTTTGAGCGGCCACCAGAGAGAGCCGCCGCATCTGCGCTTGCCTCTCAATAAGCTGCTGGTTGGACGCACGTAACTCAGCTCGTTGCCGTGTCAACCTCGCGTTTAGATTCTTGAGGTCTTCGACCATCATTTTCTGCGCCTGCATGACCTGTAGCACATCGATGCTGGAGTCGTGCAAGGGGAAATCGTTCAGATCAAGACCCAGCCGCCAGAGAACATCGAGGTCGTTAATCCATGGAGAGCACAAAAAGATAATATGTTTATCATCGCCGGATAACAAGATTTGCCCACGCAATCGATATCGATGGCTTTTTTCTTCGAACGCAAAGAGCATGTTGAGATTTTGGGCAAATTGATCGTAATCGAGCCGAATCTTTGGTCTCTCCAGAATAAAGGCCTTCTCAAGCGGGTCTGCGACAAAAAGATCCGATTGAATTTTGGTGAGGCCATCTCCGATATCGACAACCCTGAAATCAGAATCTAGTACCAGATGGTAGGGGAAGAGTTGATCGAAAAGCGGCTTAGGCAAACTAAGCAAGGGTGTGGCCAGCATAGTGAGCTTTAAGACCAGTTCACAGCAAAAATGTCGTGATCGAAATCTGTGCCACGGAAACCAGTTTGTTGAACAATGACGGGGGTTTTATAGTGCTGCCCTAACCCTTTCACCAGGCCGAGGACAAATGGAGCCAGCCCAGCCCTGTCTGAGTAGTAGTGAAGATTTAGAGAATTGTCTGCGACCTCAGAGCAGAGGAAGCGGGGCGGATTCAAATGCGGAAAAATAAGGCTGATGCGCGTATGAAAATTTGGTAGGTAAATAAGAAATTCTTTGAAGTTGGAACCGGCAGCTGTCATCAAGTGGCCATAACCTTGAACCGCTGTTTTTAGCACCCAATGGCCGCCGAAGGCCTCCAGAAGATCGGCAGCCGGAGCACCAAGTACTTCACTGGCAGCACCCACGAGCTGGTATGTCATTTCATCCGGATAGCCCTCCTGGCTGAGAAAGACATCGACGTCCACACCCGCTTTCCGCTTGATCTTTTCCCACACTTCTTCACCGTGAGCATCGCAAACCATTTCTTCCAGTGCCTTGTTCACCATTCCGTACATAACAATTTAAATCCCCTTTCTAGAGACCAACTGTTGCAGAGCAATTTGTGCGCCAAATAAACGTGCCGATTTGGGATTCTGCCAGTTGAGAATTTGTTCAAGCAATCGCAGCGTTCACCGATATGAGCCTTAAGTGGGTTGACGGAGAAACTTCAGCGAATTAGATTCAATGGCAAAAATCCTTATCGTCGAAGACAACGAGATGAATCGTGACCTGATCACCAGACGCCTGGCCAAGCGTGGGTATTTGGTGATCGAGGCCATAGATGGCGATCAGGGACTTAAACTGGCCACCGACGAGCGCCCGGATTTGATAATTGCCGACTTGGGGCTACCTGGCATGGATGGCTGTGAACTAACGCGCAGGCTCAAAGCGGGACGAGCGACGGAGCAAATTCCTGTTCTGGCACTCACTGCTTACGCAAGAACTGAGGATCGCGAGCGTGCCTTAGCAGCTGGCTGCGATGAGTTTGAGACCAAGCCGATTCAGATCGAAACTCTATTGACAAAAATCAAAAATCTCCTGGACAGACGCGAGACGGGATCGGCTGCTACGGACGGAAGACCTCGGGAGGGTATCTAGAATGGGTGCGCCGCAAACAAACAGATTATTGGTTGTCGATGATGAAGAACCGAACCGGGACTTGCTTTCCAGAAGGCTCAAAAAAGCTGGTTTTCAGGTTGAGATGGCGGCAAGCGCTCAAGAAGCACTGAATGTGATTGAGCGGGGAAAAATTGATTTGATCCTGCTCGACTACATGATGCCAGAGATGAACGGCATCGACTTACTAAGGTTGTTGCGAGCAACCCAGAGTCAATCAGACTTGCCGGTGATTATGGTCACAGCAGTCAATGACAGTGAACGCGTGGTTGAGGCATTATCTACCGGGGCCAATGACTACGTGACTAAACCGATCGATTTCCCGGTGGCGCTGGCGCGAGTAGAAGCGCAACTTTTGCGCAGGGACGCCGACCGGCTAATCAGAGCAAATGAAGAGCGGCTAAGCATGGCAGTAACCAGCAACAAGGCAGGCATCTTCGATTGGAATCTGGACACGGGTGATTTTTATGCATCCAAAGAATGGCAGAATATTTCGGGACTGACAGATTGGGCGGGAAGCAGTTGCGAATTCTGGCTTTCGCGACTACATCCACAGGATGAAATAGCGCTAAGAGATTCAATCCACCAATGGAAGTGCGGCCTGCAGGACCGTCTGGAGTGGGAATCGCGCATGCGCCAAGCAGACGGCAGCTACCGTGTCTTACAAATGCGCGCAACGGCACAGCGCAACAAATCGGGCAACACAGAACGGCTGGTAGGCTCGATCCTCGACATCACCAGGGCCAAGTATTGGAATGAGGCCATCGGCTTGGACAATCGCGCGAGCCTGGTTGAAAGCCTGGAAAAAACCCAAGCTGATCAGGTGTTGATGATTGTGGCAGTGGATCGATTCAAACTGGTCTCCGACAGCATGGGAGCGTCCGCAGCACAAAGGCTAATCATCGAAGTGGCAGGGCGGATCTCCAGTCTTATTGCCAAATCATTTATTCCCGGTTCCACGACGATGCCGCTGCTCACCTACATGGATGCGGATCAATTTGGAATTTTGCTTCAAGGGGAATTTGAAGGGCAAACTGCAGAACAGACAGGAACCAGCTTGGTTTCCGCTATTGAGGCTCCGCTAGAGATCGAGGGGAGGAAACTCTTTTCAAGTGCAAATATAGGGCTGGTAATGATAGGGCAGACGCCAGGCACACCCGAAGAGCTGATCCTAATGGCCACAACCGCCTTGGGCCAAGCCAAACTTGAAGGGCGAGGGCGAATTAAGACCTTCGAAGAGAAGATGCGAGGCCGCGGCATCGAGCGTTTGGAGTTGGAAAATGATTTACGCGTTGCGCTGGAGCGCAATCAGTTTGTTATCTTCTACCAGGCAAAGATGGATTTGAAGAAAGGAACAATTTCGGGATTTGAGGCCTTATTGCGCTGGCGGCATCCCGAAAGAGGCTTGGTGCCACCGGACAAATTCATTCCGATTGCCGAAGAAAGCGGATTGATGATTCCTTTGGGAGCCTGGGTTTTGCGGGAAGCAAGCAAAACAATGCAGCGATGGCGGGAGCAATTTCCAGAACGAACCGGTATGGAGATTAGCGTCAATGTATCCGCTTACCAATTGAAGGATGAGTCCCTGGCCCAGCACGTCAAACAGGTACTGGAAGAAACCGGCCTCGCGCCGCAAGCACTGCAACTAGAGATTACCGAATCTGTATTCATTGCGGATTCCAAAAAAACCTCCCAACTCTTTTCTGAGTTGCAAGCAATGGGCATAAAACTTCATCTGGACGACTTTGGAACAGGGTATTCCTCACTTCAATATTTAAGCAACATGAAGTTTGATGCATTAAAGATCGACAAGGCTTTCCTGAAGGAAATGTGCAGCAACCCGCAAGCTAATGATCTGGTGAAGTCCATGCTCGGGATTGCTCAAAATCTGGGAATGGAAGTCGTGGCCGAAGGTATTGAAACTCTGGAACAGAAAAACCATCTTCAAGAACTTGGCTGCAGCTATGGGCAAGGCTATCTCTTTTCGAAGCCGCTACCGGAAGACGAGGCACTCGCGCTCTTACGCACAGGAATGGCTCAATCCTGACGCAGGGCCAGCATCGGATCGGCACGCGAGCCACGCCATGCAGGGATGAACCCGGCTAATAGCATCCCCCCGCAGATGGCAGCAATACCGCAGGCAATCGAAAGTGGCTCCACCCAATTCCTAAGTAGCAGTAGGATCAGCATTGCTCCGACCAATGAAGCCACTACACTAAGCCCACCGGCCCGGCCAAGCGCAATGCCAATGATGTGGTTGCGGCTGGCGCCAATCGCAATCCTGATCCCTATTTCGCGACGGCGTCGCAGCATGTCACTGGCCATGATGCCGTAAACTCCGGCCACAACCAGTAAAAGTGCAACCACACCAAAGATCACGACAACGTCCCGCTGGCGGCGAGGTTGGAGAACAATTTCATCGATGCGGCTCTCCATGCTGGTGACACCCTTGAAGTCTGCCTCCGGATTGATTTCAGACCAAAGTTTGCGCAAAGTTGGCGACAAAGCTGCGGCCGGCTGCGAAGTCTGAATCACGAACGTGAGCATCGGCCAGTATTGGGTCCGCTCACTGTAAAAAATTTCAGGTCGTGCACGCCCTTGCTTAGAGGAGTAGCGAACGCTGGCAACAACTCCGGCAACTCGCTTCCACGACTTACCGTCACCAGAGACGTTGCGGCCAATCGCATTGTTGTCGAGATAGCGCTTGGCAAAGGCTTCATTTACCAGCACCGAACTGTCATCTGGAGGAAGCTGACCCGCCAGAACGGGAATCCCCATCAGCGCAAAATAATTATTTGAAGCCATCCGGAGCCCAACGGTCTCTCGCGTCTTTTCGGGCTGCCCCTCGATGAATACCGGGCTATCCTGCGAGCCTCCTTCGAGAGGGAGCCGGTCCACGATGGCAACGGCAGAGACACCCGGCAGTGCACTGGTCTGCTCGAGGCCACGCTCAATGGCGGCCCTTAAATCTTTGTTATCCGTATTCCAGCTCAAGTACGCACGTGCACTCAGCAAGCCCTGCTCCTTGAAGCCAAGCGGGGCGAAACGCAGGTTGTTAAAGTCACGAACCAATTGAAAGGCGGCAGTCAAGAGGACGAGTCCAAGCGCAGCTTCCGAAACAATCAGCAAGTTGCGAAGTTGAAATTGAGACTGGCCCCGCATATCCTTTTCACGAGAACTCTGCCAGGCCATGACGCTGGCAAAAAGTAGAGTGCTGAGAATTCCCGTCACGATCAGAAAGGCAAAAACCCGCAGATCAATCACGGCGCTCTTGATCGGAGCGAAATCATCACCGTAGTTGATCTGAAGAAGTGCGAGCGCCCAGGGAGCAAGCAACATCGCGGCAGCGCATCCAAAGCCAACCAGCAGTGCGGACTCCACCAGATGCAACCGAATCAGATGCCAACGGCCGGCACCGAGAAAGAGCCGCACAGTATCTTCTTTCTTGCGCTCAAGCGCGCGGGCGGCCAGCAGGCCGGCCAGATTAACCAGCGTGATCAACAATAAGAGCCCAGCAGCACCCTGAATGTATAGGGCTGGTTCGCGGGCGTCTTCTGTCCAGGCCTGTTGAGCCGGTACGATTCGTACAGTGGTGCCACGATCGGTATCGGGAAATTCGCGCCCCAGTTGCTCTGCCACGCTCGACGCTTCGGCTTCAGCAGCATCTAGCGAAACACCTGGCTTAAGCCGGGCCACCACAGGAAGATAACCAGCCTTTCGAGGCCCATCCAGAAGCGCCGCAGCTATCGGCGTAACAACCTGCACATCTTCTCCAAGCACCGCAGAATTATCGACAACGCCGATTACCTGATAAGATTCCACACCCAATCGAATCGCGTCGCCAACCCGGGCGAGATTACGGCTCTTCGCCGTAAGCATTGCCACCTTGCCGCCACGAAGCTCAGCCGCATCAAAGCGACGTCCTTCGACAACTCGAGCGCCGAGCAAAGCAATCCAGTCGCCAACCACTCGCATCACCGTAACGGGACGGTTGCCTTCGCGCTCCCGCAATTGCATGCTTTCGCCGTAGCTGCTGGCAACGGTCTCAAACGCATTCACCCGCATGCCCCAATCAGCAATACGCTTGGGATTGCTGTTGCTGTTCTGGTTCTGCCGGATCTCATTGAGCACCACCAATTGGTCAGCTTCGGGAAAGGGCAAACCACGAAGAAAAAGCGTGTCCAGCACGCTAAAGACGGCTGCGTTTACACCCAGGCCAATGGCCAGGAGCATTACACTTGAGACAAGGAAGAGCGGGCTACGCCGCAGCCGCCGATACCCAACCTTGACATCGCGCATCGTACCTTCAAGACCGGCAAGCATGTCGGTATCTCCGGCCTGTTCCTGCTGGCGCAGGACATTTCCATAGCCAAGTCGTGCCTTCTGACAGGCCTCCGCTTCAGACATGCCCTGATTGCGATACTCCTCAGCGCGCATCTCGAGATGAAACTCAGCCTCTTCTTCTGCGCGGCGGCGCACTTCATCTTGAGTAAAGAGCGTGATCTTGAGTCGATTGAAAAATCCCATAGCGGTTCCTTTACCCTAGACAGCATTAAGCACAAGTGAGACACCAAGAGTGATACGACGCCAGCTTTCGAGCTCCTGCTCCAACTGTTGCTGACCCGCCTTGGTGATCGTGTAGAATCGCGCACGTCGATTGGATTCGGTCTGCCCCCAATGACTCGATATCCACCCATCTTGCTCCATACGGTGCAACGCCGGATAGAGGCTGCCTTCTTCGACACGTAACAAATCAGAGCTCATCTGCTGGATGCGGCTCGCAATGGCATAGCCATGCATCTCACCGAGTGCAAGCGTCTTAAGCACAAGAAGTGTGAGGCTGCCAGATAAAGCGTCATTTCTGGTTTTGGAGGACATAATCGATACCTAGACTTCTAGACGTAGTTTTCTATGTAAAGGTTCAAAAGAATTTGATATTCGGCTTAGCACCAAAAAGCCAGAGAATGTCGTCACCGTAAACGCACTACTCGGACAGTTCCATGAGACTGACTCGATTGTTATATCTACTGAGCTTCTTTGCTCCCATCGCATTTTTGTTGGGATACATTGCAGGAGCGCCGCGCCCCACCGCACCCGATTTGAGCTTTGAGTACATCAATACGAAAACCCTTCCGGTTTCTCCAATTGATTTCTACCGTAATGAAAGCTCGCTGATGGCGCATGAAATAGCCTGGGTGGAACCGAATTCAACCTACGAAAAGAAGTAAAGCGATCAGCGCCTTCAGTACCATCGAAAGATGCAAGAGCTTTACCTCATCCGGCATGGACAAGCGGGATTGCGCAGCGACTATGACCGCTTATCGGATTTGGGCCACCAACAGGCACGTCTTCTAGGCGAGTGGTTTCTATCGCAGGGGATTCAATTTGATCTGGTGTTGAGCGGCGGGCTAAGGCGTCAGAGAGAAACGGCTGCCGCAATCAGCAGCAATCCAATGCCTGACCCTGAGTGGAATGAATTCGATCTCGATGCAGTCTATGCCTCGATAGCTCCGCAGCTCGCAGCGGTAGACGATAACTTTCGTCAAGAGTTTGAGAACATGTCGGCAGAAGCGGCAGACCCTGCCCACCCAGTCCATAGAGCATGGCGCCCAAGTGATTTGCTGGTAGTCAAGGCCTGGATAGAAGGCCGGTTTTCAGTGGATTGCGAAACATGGCCTGCCTTCCATCAGCGCATTCTGCAAGCCTTCTCTAGTCTCGATGCAAACAGTGGGGTGCAGCGCATCGCCCTGGTAAGCTCTGCAACACCGATTGGTATCAGCACTGCCAGAATTTTCGAAGCCCCCGTGCGTCAGGTCTTCGAGCTTGCCGGCAGCCTCCACAACGCCTCTTTTACTGTCTTCAAGAAGCGCCCCAACGGCTGGTCCTTGTCCGGATTTAACCATACACCTCATTTAGGAGAAGAAAAGCTTCGCACCTTTCGCTAAACGCTCAGCAATCGTGCGATTCTGATACGTGGATGTCTGGAGCCGTTGTCACCCCCGAGCTGGAGCGCGAATCGATCGAAGCGCATGAACCGCTTTTTCATGTCGTGCTTCTCGACGATGACGCCCATACCTACGACTACGTAATTGAAATGCTGCAAAAACTCTTCTTCTTCAGCTTTCAACAGGCTCTCGACCACGCCTCAGAAGTGGACGAAAAAGGCCGCACGATCATAATGACAGTTGAGCTCCCGATGGCAGAGTTTGCCCGGGATCAGATCATCGCCTACGGCCCTGATCACCGGATGGAAAATTCAAAGGGCTCGATGAGTGCAATCATCGAGCCCGCAGTTTAAAACTAAAACTTCAGAACCAGTCTTAGTGGCTCATCTTCAGCTTGTAGCTGCCGTCAGCCAGCTTTTCGCGATACAGATCATGGCAGCCCTTGCAGGTTGCGCCGACTGCGGCGAATTCACCAGTACCCGCGGCGAGAGCCTTGGCAGCGGCAATAGTCTTACCATTCATTTCAGTAGCATCAGCCATCTTGTGTGAGGCCCAAAACTTGGCGGAGATCGTAAACTGATCCACCAGTACCTGGCCACCGGCCTTGAGTGCTGCCTCGTCTTTGGCTTCATTAGCCTTGCGCAATTCGCCCATGGTCTTGCCGACCGTCTTCATCGCCTTATCGAGATCTTCTTCGCTTTGCGAGAAAGCAGGCACAATTACGAGCATCCCAGCGAGAAGGAAAGAAATGGATTTACCAAGTTTGGTCATGGGTTCCATTTTACTTCCGTCCGACTTCCCACGCAAGGTGTTCCAGTTCAGGCTTCAACAGTTTAAGCCATGCCACTTCAACGGCGTTGGTAGAACCAGGCGTCGAGAAGACAACTTTCCCGCGATAGGTTCCGCCCGTGGCCCGGCTCAGCATCGCAGCCGCGCCGACAGCTTCGTAGCTGAACATCCGGAAAAGTTCTCCGAAACCCGGCAACGTTTTCTCCAGTTTCCTTGAAAGCACATCGTAGGTAGTATCACGGGGCGAGATGCCTGTTCCACCGTTAAACAAAATGAGCCTGCAATTGGTGGAAGCAAAATCATCCAGCACCGCAGCCACCTGATTGGGCTCGTCCTTGATGATGCGATAGCCGTCGACACGGTGACCAAGGGCCTCAATTTCACTACGCAGGTACTTCCCGTTCAAGTCTGTCTCTTCGGTGCGCGTGTCGCTGACGGTCACTAGGCAAACTCCAATCGGGCCAAGCTCTTTGGCCATATCCTTATGTTCTGCAGTACTCACGGTAGAAGAATCTCCTTTGATACTTTTCCGGCCTTGATGCTGTCATAGGTGAAGGTCACCTTTCCTGGCACGGCTTCAATCAGGAACATCAGTGTTTTTGTGGAAGCTCCATCGACACCACCCGAAACCAAGAGGCGCTCGGGACGATGCTCCTGCAAGCGCACCTTGTTCAGATAGGGATCATCGACGATACCGCTCGATAAGACCTTCACACCACTGATCGTAGCCAAATCCTGCCGATGAATTTTGTTCTGTTGCACGATACCGGCCACGCTCGGGATCATGCGGTCATTGAGCACGGGCACATGCAACCGGTAGAGCCCGTTCTTGACTTTCACAACAGTCGGTTCTTCGATACTGAGCCTCGGCAGATGATATCCGTGGTAAATCACGTACATTGCGTTGCGATGGTATTCCTCGACCGAGAGAAAACCTTCGGGCGGGCGGCCAGTATCATGCTTGAAGCCGCCGATTTCGATGTCGCCGTATTGCGGATGCTGGAAGGCCTTCCAATTGACAAACATGCGGCCCTGCGTCAATTCATCATTGAACTTCATCACCTCATCGGGGCTGACAGTCTTGTCGCCATTAAAGTCCTGCTGGGGGGCATTCAGTTCGATACCCACGCTAAAGGCACCAACCCGTCCGTAGGTGTGATCGGCGGAGCTGCCATAGCTGTCCCCAAGCACGGGAGCAACCCAGACATAGCGATAACCGGGCAACAGCTTCTCCCCTTCTTTACCCAGGAAATCATGCACACGAAGATCCACCTGGCTCATCGGCTTCTGGCTGCGAGCACCCGGCATCCGAAGGATCAGCTTCCCAAAATTGTGATAGCTCATCACGACATTGACATTCAGGTGCGTACCCATCCACTCCGCAATATTGCGTGCCTCGGGATACTGCAACGGGTACTCACTTGCCCCAGCCTGCACGTAGCGAGGTTGAAACCCATCACCCCAGACTCGATTCGGATCGACATAACCATAGGGGTCTTCGTTCACCTGACCATCCCCGTCGTTATCAATGCCTTCCGTGCCAAGCATGATGTAATCACCGAGCTCGTCCTGACGAACCGGCACGAGGATACGAGAATCCTTTGGGTCGAGCTTGTGAGTTCCCTGCCCCAGCGAAACTTTCTTGCGCATCATGGTGATTTCACCGTCGCCGTCAAGATCATCGAAACCATCTTCATCGACAAGCCCATCACGATCATCATCGAGCGGAACCGGCAGCGTGCGTGGGAAATTCGGATTCGAAGCTTGAGTGAACCAACGCTCACGACTATCGACATTCATCATCGGAATCACATATAGCGTCGCGCGGTCGAGAAACTCGGTAACGCGGGGCAGCTTTGCGTAATTCTTAAGTACGAAATTTACAGTGTAGAGAGTGGTCTCAGTCCCCTGGATTTCATTCGCATGAGTAGAACCATCAATATAGACGGCTGGCTTTGTCTCAGCCGCACCCGTCTTTGGATTGGTGATCGTAAGCAACCAGGTATCACCACCAGCACTCGTCTTGCCAAGGCTTTCGAGTTTCACCCAACCGGGGTAAGCCTTCTCGTAGTCACGCATCAGTTGAAGCACTTCGGCGTTCGGGTAGAGACGGTCCCACTGGGGATCAGGAGTTTGAGTCTGGGCGCACAGCAGTGCCCCGCAAAGCAAAGAAGCGAGAGTAGAGCGCATCATGGCAGAGTGATCGCGCTGCTGATCTTGCCAGCCTTGACGCTGTCGTAGTTGAAGGTGACCGTGCCCGGACGCGCCTCAACAAGAAACATCAGAGTTTCAGTTGAGTATCCGGCAATCCCGCCAGATACCACTAGCCGCTCAGGACGGTTTTCCTGCATCTGCACCTTGTTTAGAAAAGGATCGCGAACGATTCCGCTGGCGATCACCTTGCCGCCAGTGATGGTCGCAATGTCCTGACGATGCAGCTTGTTCTGTTGGACAATTGCCGAAGTCGTCGGGATGATGCGTTCATTTAAAACAGGCACGTGCACACGATACAGACCATCCTTCACCTTCACCACTTCAGGCGTTTGCACCTTCAGTTTCGGCAAATGATAAGCATTCAATAGGATGAACATCGCGTTGCGGTGACATTCCTCAACGCTGAGAAAGCCTTCCGGTGACCGGTTGGTGTCGTGCTTGTAACCTCCGATTTCGATATCGCCATATTGCGGATGCTTGTATGCCTTCCACGGAACAAACATACGGCCCTGAGTAAGCTCATCGTTGAACTTCATCTGTTCTTCCTGGCTGACATTTTTGTCGCCATTAAAATCTTGCTGTGTCCCGTTGAGTTCAACAACAAAGCTGATTGCACCAATGCGTCCATAGGTGTGATCCGTTGTATCGCCGTAGCTATCGTAAAGGAGTTGCCAACTGCTACCGTACTTATAACCAGGCAAAAGCTTCTCGCCCTCCTTACCCAAAAAGTCATGCACTCGCAGGTCTGTGCCGTTCATGGCTTTTTGAGGCTTGGCACCAGGACCACGAAGAATATAGCGCCCAAAGTTGTGGAAGCTCAGCACAGCATTCACGTTCTGATGGGTGCGCACCCACTGAGCGATATTGCGTTGCTCTGGGTACTGCAGCGGATACTCGCTCGAACCACTCTGGACATAGCGTGGCATCCAGCCCTCTCCCCATGCCCGATTCGGATCGATATAGCCATAAGTATCTTCGTTGACCAGGCCATCGCCATCGTTGTCGATGCCTTCAGTGCCCAGCATGATGTAATCGCCAAGTTCATTGGCCGTGACTTGCACCATCAAGCGGGGGTCTTTCGGGTCCAGCTTGAAGCGGCCTTGCCCCATCGGCACTTTCTTGCGCATCATGGTGATTTCGCCGTCGCCATCAAGGTCGTCAAAGCCGTCTTCATCGGCAACGCCATCACGGTCATCGTCGATCGCAACCGGCAAGGTACGAGGGAAGTTAGGCGTTGCAGGCTGGGTGAACCAACGCTCACGGCTATCAACATTCATCATCGGGACGACGTAAAGCGTCGCGCGATCCAGAAACTCGGTAACACGCGGCAACTTGCCGTAGTTCTTGAGAATGAAATTGACGGTATACATCGTCACTTCAGTTCCCTGGATTTCATTGGCGTGTGTTGCGCCATCAATATACACAGCGGGCTTGGTGTCAGCCGCACCAGTCTTCGGGTTGGTGATGGTCATCAACCAGGTATCCCCACCGGCACTGGTTTTGCCCAGGCTCTCAACCTTTACCCAATCGGGATAGGACTTCGCATAGCCGCGCATCATCTCAAGGATCTGGGCATTCGGATAGAGACGATCCCACTGGGGATCTGGAGCGGCAACCTTCGGGCTGAGCGCAGAACTCTGCCCCATCAGAGCACCACAAAGGATCAACGAAAGATAAGCTTGCGTTTTCACTGGAGAACCACCTCGCGCCGGTCTTCGCCAGCATTTTGCGTCAGTATGCTTACGGTGATCATGGCACCAGGCGTTGCATTCACCAACCATGTGGCCTTGGTTGTGCCACCAGATCCAGTGATGCGCTCATTCGCGCTTCGGTTGTTACCTTGCACCAGACTTGCCCCGGAAGGCAGCGTGATCGTGAGTCGTGCCGGAAGGTAGCTGCGAGTGCGAACCTGCAAGCGGGTCGCCGTAGGCAGGAAGCCATTGTTAACCGCAGTCGCGCTCACCTCATAAACACCAGAACCAAGAGCCTTAACCTGAACGTCGGCAATGGCAACTTCAGCAAGCTTGCCCGCCATGAAGATCAAAGCATCGGCATGTACATCAGCCGCCTTCTTCAACTCGGCCTCATTAGGAGCAACGGCAAGAAATGGATCCACGCCGCCAACTTCAGCTTTGGTGCCATCGGGAAGTGTCACAGGGGTCCAGGCGACGAGTGCTTCTTTGGCACTGGCGTCGATATAGGCAATCGTGTCTTCATCAGGTGAGGTTGGGCCACCACCAGCAGCAGCGGCAGCACCGCCGCCACCTTGAGACCGGATCATCCCAGCCATCTGTGCAGGCGTCATGCGGCCACTGGCCGCACCCTGCTTGATCATCGCAGCCGACGCCATAGCGGGAGCATTGATGCTCTTAAGGAAGCTCCCCAGTTTTTCATCGTCGAGTGCAGCCACATCGGCCGCACTCATCTTCTCAAACTTGTCAAGCGTAAGGGCTTCAGCAGTGGCACCAGCAGGCGCTTTGACCGCAGCCTTCTTCGGGATTCCCCAGACATCGAGCTCAATTGCCATGGTGCTGTACTGGTAATAAAGCCAGTTTTGAAGCCCACCAGGAGCACTCTGTCCACCACTTCGTTTGTTGTCGAGGCCTGCTTTATCCAGCAGCTTCTTATATTCATCTCCAAAGCTTTGATAAAACTTGAGGTCTTCTGCGTCAGGTGCCGTGGCAGGGCCACTACCAAGAAACTGAGCAACTGCCTCCTTCGTAAGCCCTCCCTGAGCACGAGCCAAAGGAGAATCCTTCAGCACTTCATATACTTCATCGATCGTGTATTCTTTGCTGGCATCAAGGCCGGTGGCATTCGCAATATTGCGAGGTACCGTCACCTTCATACTTCCGATGTCACCAGTACGTCCCCCGGCACCACGCGGCATCTCAAGCAGATTATTAGCAGGCCCAAAGACCACGGCCATAGCCACATTACGGTGCTTGATCAGGAAGTCCATAATAGCCTTGCTCTCCGGCTGCGCACTCGGCCAGGGGCCAGACTCAGGATCGGCTTCATTCCAGGCATGCGCAAAGTTGCGATCAGGACGATAACCGCCGGCAGGGTCTTCGTTATACAAGCCGTCTTTATCGTCATCGATACCTTCGGCCATCATCTTGAACTTGCCCTTTTCACCCTTCAGCGGATCCGCTCGGCGCATCAGACGGGAATCCTTCTCGTCAATGATCCATTCCCCTGCAGGGTCGGCAATCCTCATCATCGTAATCTTGCCATCGTTATTTAGATCGTTAGGACCGTCCTCACCAACCAGGCCATCCAGATCGCGATCCAGTTTTCCGGCATTGAGACTGCGGCGATATTTGGGGCCCTGAAAAAGCCCGTCATGCGCATCCGGATTCAGCATCGGTGCGACATAGAAGGTGCGCGTTTCCAGCAGCGTCTTTACGGCGGCTTCATCCTTTTTGGCAATCAGTTTTTCAAGAAAAGCAACTGCCGCCTGCGTCCCTGCATTATGAAAGCCAACCAGATTGGCACCTACAAAAACAGCAGGACGAAGCTCGGGCTTTACTTTGCCCGGCGCAGCCACAGTTAACAAATGGAGCTTTTTGCCACCGGCAGAATTGCCAATCGCCGAGATCTGGATCCATCTCGAATTTTGCCTCGCCAGTTCAGCAAGCCGCTTCTCGCCATCAGCAAAGCTCACATATCCAGGCACAGCCTGGGAAAACGCCAGTGGTACCAGCGTTAGCGCCGCCAAAGCGCTAATAAATCGCATTCGCAAGGGAAAATCCCCCTCTCAAAATTATTGAAATCGGGTTCAAATCAATGGGTGAAATCCCAGTATAGGGGATGCTGGCCCGGTCAGCCCCGCTTCCAACCTCACTGTCACATTGATTCATCCAGCATCTGAGCTTTTTGGATTCTGCCACGTATAGCAGTCAGGCAAACATCATGATCATCTCAAGTTGGCTCACGATTTTTCTGCTGACAAACCCCGCTCTTAGCTCTCAGGCAGCGGCTCAACTGGAGCATTCTTCTCGATCTTCAATTGCCATGCCGCTTTCAGTGCAAGTGATTTCCGGCGACCGTCCTGAATTGGGCCAGCCACGAGAACCACGATATTCACTCGAAATCCAGACTGGCTCAACTTCATACCTCGAAATCAAATTGCCCCACCAGAATCATCGAACTCGACCCACGCACGCTACATGCTTGCGGTTTTGCTCCTCAAGCAAGGCAAGGATTTCGAAAGCGCTCGAACTCATCTGGATCAGATACAAGGCGCATTTGCCCCTGCAAGAAATCTCTTCCTCAATGAAGCCAAAGGAGTGATACAGTTTGTTTTCTGGTCACAGAACTCAATCGCTTTATTTCGGTCCCAATCCTGGCACTGTTGGCTTGCTGCAGCGGACACGCCATCGAAGTACCCCAAGGTACTTTGATGGAAGTGCGTTTGCTCAATGGAATTCGATCCTACTCTTCAAAAGCCGGTCAGCCGATTGAAGCCGTGCTCGTTGCGCCAATCCTCGCTAGTGGCGCAGTTGCAATTCCTGCCGGCGCGAGAATATCGGGCAAACTGATCGAAGTCAAAAGAGTCGGAATCGGCGTGCTTCACGAGCGCGCATTCATGAAACTCCAATTCGACCAACTCGAAATTAATGGCAACCCGGCACTGCCCATTGAGACCCGTCTCTTCCAAATCGAGAATTCACGCGAGAAACTGGATGCAAACGGTCGAGTCCGTGGCATCCGCTCAACCAATACTCCCGGCTTCCGGGCAGCGGGAGTTCTAACGGGACTGGCCGCAGTGGACCCTATCGCCCTGCTCTTTTCAACGGCAGCATTTGGCTCTACCCTGCGATTCAGCGAGCCCGAAATCAACTGGGCCCCCGGAGCCGAATTGATCGTCGAAGTTTCCAAAGCCTTCGACTCGCAATTTGTGAAAACTGTTGCAGCCCCAACAATAACGTCAAGCAACCAGGAGCGGGCCGAGTTGCAGTCTCTAGTTGAGAGGCTTCCCAATCGTACAAGGCGCGCAGGCGACAGCAAAAAATCCGATCTGACCAATCTCATCTTCATCGGGAAGCCTGAGGCAGTAGAGAGAGCTTTTGCCGCAGCAGGTTGGGTGCAGTCCTTCGGAAAGACCGCATCGACCCGCTACAGATCCTTACGGGCCTTCGCTGAAACTCAACCCTTCCAGGAAGCACCAATGTCTGAACTACTGCTTGAGAATGAACCAGCAGTGATGACTTTGTCAAAGACCCTAAATACCTTCACCCGTCGCCACCACCTCCGTGTCTATTCATGGAAAGAAACCTGGGATGGCTTGTCCGTTTATCAAGCCGCTGCCACCCACGATACAGACATCGTGGTCTCCTGGCACCAACGCACCGTCACACATGCCATTGACGAACGCATTGATGAAGAACGCGCCAAGGTAATCAACGACCTTAACTTCACAGGTTGTGTAGATGGCTCGGAGTGGATTTCTCGTCCATGGATACCAGCGTTCCTGCAAAACGGAGATGGACAGCCAATCATCACAGATCGTGCGATAGCAGTGCTCCGCCTGAACGATTGCCACCATGCAACAACTACAGAACCCGACCCTGCCTTTGATAAAGCTCCTGCAGCCGGATCGCTCTTAGATCGCAGCGTGCGCCAAACGATGCTGCGCATGAAAAACGACGTACTTCGCGGCAACCTCATTTGGCAAGGTGCATCTTGGGCCTATCGCTTCAGCCGGATGCTGAAGAAAGACCAACTCCAGCCAGAGCGGCGCTACGAGAGGCAAACCATAATCGGGGCCGCCCCAGAGCTTACTCACGCTTCTAAAACCGCCTGGGAAGACGGTAGTAGCATGATCGCTCCGGCCATTGACTTACCCAAACCGAAACGGAGCAACCCATCACTGATCGCGAGCGACGATTGGGGCATCCCAACCGTCGAACTCGGCTTCTCTTTTGGAACATCTCTCTTTTGCAAATCAACCGTCGGCGATGAGGCCTGGATCCTGCCAAAACACTCGATGACTGGAGGTCAGCTTGCACTCACTGCCGGCAACCAGATTCGACCAGGGTGGGCACTTGGCGGGACGGTCACGGTTCATGCCAATCGATGGCTCTCCAACGAACTCGGATTCCATTACTTCCGCGGCAGCTACCTGCTGGACTTGCACAAGTCGGTTCCTGGCACCGATGGCCAGATCCCTGGATTGGTCGAACAAAGAGCCGGCTTGCTAACCCGTCAATTCAGCTACAGCACCGTCATTCATGCAAGGCCAGTTGAAGCTCGCTTCAGACCTTATTTCGCCATTGGCCCGGCTCTGCAACTGGTGCATCTCACCGATGCACCCTTCAGAGAATCCAAAGGTATCTATCGCCTCGGACTCAGCAATATCGGGCTCCTGAAATCGGCATACAACTTTGGCAGCGCTCCGCCCCTCGATGGTGGCGGTATCTTCCAGCCAGCCATCCAATTCGGCGGAGGCTTCAAATATCGCTACAAGAGGTGCTGGGTTCTGCGTCTCGACTACAGAAGCACCATCAGCCAACGCCCGAATCTCCTCAAGAAATCTCTGGCAACGATTGTCAATGAAATCACTCCAACCCCCAATGACAGAACGAACCATTGGTTCGCTCAACAGAAGCTGAGTCTTGGTTTTTCGTTTACCTTCTAACGCACATTACCAAGGTTGTACGAATTCGTCAGCACCACAGTCACCGTATAACTGCCCAGATTATTCTGCCAGTGAGCATTGTCGTTGATCGCCAATTGAAGCCGCCCTGCACCGATAGCCGGCTTGGTTGCCTTGGCACCAAAGAACTGCACTTCACCCTTTGCACCTACCCGTCCAACGAGCGCACCAAAAGGATGACCGTCGGTCAAGTTCGATTTGTAATTTCCCGCAGGCTTGCTTAGCCCATTCGGGCCGGTCGCCCATTCATCCTGCTTCCACGAAAGCCGGCTAAATCCAGCCGCAGTCAGCGTCAATTGCGAAGTCGCCGTTGCATACAGCCCCGTATCGAGATATTCAATCTGCGTTGAGTGGCGCAGCGAATGAACCTCCATCACTCGGGCAATCGACTTCCGCTGCACCGCAAAAAGCCGGATCTTATCCCAGGCGATACTCTGCGTCCCCACCTTCAACTCCCCTTGCGGCCAGGCCCCTCGCATCGGCGTTGCACCTTCCAGTCGAATCAAACTCGCACCACGCTCTGGCTGGTCAGCAATCGACGGCATGATGCGATCGAAAAGATTATAGAGAGGCTTCGGTTCATGCTGGTCCGTATCGCGAATGATCTCAAGAAAAGGCGTCAGCACC
>JBKJUN010000849.1:0-9681 GCA_046590555.1 Bryobacter sp.
TAAGTATTGAACTTCGTCTGGCCAGTCTTGAGCAGGGGCGCGTCAATTTTGACAGGTAACTTACCCAGATATTGACCGTTGACGATACCGCGATATGCAGCATCATCTTCTTTGAGGTGGCCGACGGCTAAAGTGCCAACCACAGGCATGCGATTAGAGCGGTCATCGGCAAAGAGGCCCTTGCCGCGATAAAGCGATTGTGCTTTGTATTTTTGCTGCCGGTCCATGTCGTCGAAGATTTCAATTGGACTGCTTCGTGTCGGAAAATTGGCGCAGCCACTCAAGCCAATGACGATCAGGGATAGTCCCAATAAACTAAGGATTCTCATGGTTGGCTATTTCTCCACTACTTCGGCGCTGGTTGCGCCCAAACTCAACAGCAACTGACGGGTGTCCACAGCCGAGAATTTCGGGTCGCTCTTTTCAACTACGAGCAAAAAGCCGTCGTCCGTAGCACGGCCAAATTTGCTGAAGTGCATCGTCGGATGATAAAATTTCGGCAGGCCATTTAAAGCAAACATGCCGAAAACACAGGCGAATGCTGAAAACAAAACGCTCAATTCAAAAATGATCGGCATCGCGAATTCGAAGGCAAAATAAGGCTTGCCAGCAATCACGAGCGGATAATCTACCGCACCGGTCCACCACTGCAAAAGGATTGCACTCATGGTGCCAGTAAGGCCAATGCAGATTACGATGTAGCCGAGTATGGATCGCGGAATACCGATAGCTGCTTCAATGCCATGTACCGGGAACGGTGTCAGAGCGTCAAGCTTGGTATATCCATGCTGGTGGTGAATTGTTTCTCCTGCCTTCAGCAGGGCTTCTTCGTTTTCAAATTCAGCAACTACACCCCACAATTGCTTGGGCGCGTTCGGGTCGAACATTTCTTTCAAACCCTGGGTATCGAGGATCGCCATCGCTACGCCACCACCTTCATAATTTCATCGCGCTTTGCTGCCAGTTGGGCTTCCACATGTTCTGGGAGATTGCGATGTTTGTCGCCTGCGATTACGCCCTTAATTTCTGAGATCGCGATGATCGGGACGAACCGGGCAAAGAGCAGGAATAGAGTCATGAACAGCCCGAATGTTCCAACAAAGGTAAGGATATCGACGTAGGTCGGCCGGAAATAACCCCAACTGGATGGAAGGAAGTCGCGGTGCAAGCTCGTCACAATGATGACGAAGCGTTCAAACCACATTCCGATGTTGATGAAGATTGAAATTACAAACATAAAAGGAATGTTGGTGCGTAGTCTCTTCGACCAGAAGAACTGGGGTGAAATCACGTTGCAGGAAACCATTGACCAGTAAGCCCACCAATAAGGCCCAAAGGCCCGATTCTTAAACGTAAACAGTTCGTAAGGGTTGCCCGAGTACCAGGCAATAAAGAACTCTGTGCCGTAGGCATATCCGACGACGGTTCCCGTTACGAGCATGATTTTGTTCATGTTCTCAAGGTGCTTGATCGTGACCAGATGCTCCAGTTGGAACCATTTCCGAAATACAACCATCAAGGTCATTACCATGGCGAAGCCCGAGAACACGGCTCCTGCGACAAAGTAAGGCGGGAAGATCGTGGTGTGCCAGCCTGGGAGAACTGAAACAGCGAAGTCGAAACTAACGATTGTGTGCACGCTAAGTACGAGGGGTGTCGACAGACCAGCCAGTAGCAGGTAGGCCATTTCGTAGTTGTTCCAGTGCACCGCCGAACCACGCCAGCCAAGGCACAAAAAGCCGTAAATCTTGGCACGAATTCCAGTAGCGCGATCACGAACAGTTGCGAGGTCTGGAATCAGACCGACATACCAGAAGAGCGCAGAAACCGTACCATATGTCGAGATAGCAAACACGTCCCAGAGCAGCGGCGAACGGAAGTTCTGCCACATGTTGAGGTCGGTATTGGGGATTGGGAAGAGCCAGTAAGCGCGCCACACACGGCCAACGTGGAAGACCGGGTATATGCCGGCGCAAGCTACAGCAAAAAGCGTCATTGCTTCAGCAGCGCGATTGATCGAAGTACGCCACTTCTGGCGGAACAAAAAGAGAATGGCCGAAATTAGCGTACCGGCGTGGCCGATACCGATCCAGAACACGAAGTTCGTGATATCCCACGCCCAGCCAACAGGAGAGTTATTACCCCAAACGCCAACACCTGTCATCACCTGATAGGTAAGCATGCTAAACAGCATGCACATGATCAGAAAACTGACAACGAAAGCGATCCACCAGGCTTTTGGAGTTTTCGCTTCAATAATCGAAATGACGTCTTCTGTTACTTCCTTGTAGCCAGTGGGGCGTTTGCCCTTGTCCAGCACCATTCTTGGCGAGATGGCATCAAGATCGGAGTTTGTAAGTGTTAAATTTGCCATGATTACTCCTTAGTGAGCCGCAAGGGCTTCTTTCTTCTCTTGCGCCAGATCCGGATTCGTATTCCGCAGCTTGGCCAGATAGGTGGTGCGCGGCCGAATGTTCAATTCCGCAAGCAACGCATAGTTTCGGGGAGAGGCCTTCATCTTGGACACTTCAGAGTTCGGGTCGTTGATGTTGCCGAATGAGATCGCGTCAGCCGGGCAGGTTTGCTGGCAAGCGGTCTTAATATCACCATCGCGCACTGCACGGCGGCCAGCTGGATCGATTTTGGCATTGATCTTGCCTTCCACGATCCGCTGTGTGCAGTAGGTGCACTTTTCCATCACACCGCGCATACGGGTGCTGACGTCGGGATTGGTTCCCAGATTTTCGATTTCTGTTTTGCCCTTGGTCCAGTTCAGGTAGTTGAACTTACGAACCTTGTAGGGGCAGTTGTTCATGCAGTAGCGAGTTCCGATGCAGCGGTTGTACGCCATATCGTTCAAGCCTTCAGGAGAGTGAACGGTGGCCGCAACCGGGCAGACGCTTTCGCACGGCGCGTTTTCGCACTGTTGGCAGTTCAAGGGCTGCATGGCAACGGTGGTCTCATCGGCATCGCCAGCGTAGTAGCGGTCCAAACGGATCCAGTGCATTTCACGGCCCATGGCGACAAATTTCTTGCCAACCATCGGGATGTTGTTTTCACTGAAACAAGCCACCAGACAAGCGTTGCAGCCAGTGCAGGAATTGAGATCAATCGTCATGCCCCACTGATTGCCCTTGTCGTACTGAAAATCGGGGAAGAGGCTCTCTAGCGGTGGTCCAGGTACTACCGAAACCTTGCCGGCGTCCTTGGCAAATTCTTCGAGTGAAAGTTCCCGCGCAATGGGTCGATCATTCTGTGAGTCGCCCTGCGGGTCATCCTGGGTACGAACCAGCAGGTAGCTCTTGGGTGACTTGGCAGCAGTTACAGCCGCAAACCCCATACCACTGGTGCTGCGTAACTTGTAGGCATTGAATCCAGCTCCCTTGCCTACGCGGCCCACTTTCTCGCGGCCATAACCAAGCGTGATTCCAAACACACCATCAGCCTGTCCAGGAACCACAAGCACGGCGGCATCAATCGTTGCCCCACCCACGGTCAAGCTAACCATGTCGCCTTGTTCGGCGATGAAGCCCATATTGGCTTTCAGACTCTCAGCCGTCTTCTTCGACATCATTACACAGTTGTCCCATACCACTTTCGTCATCGGGTCGGGCAACTCAACCAGCCATGCGTTGTTGGCGAAGCGGCCATCGTGAACACCATTGGCTGCAAGAAACAAAATCTCAGTGCTGCTAGTGGGAGAAGCCACCGGCATCGCTGATACTTTCTTCACATCTACGCTCAACTTCAGCGCCGGATAAGCAGTACCTTCGATCACGCCGTCATGAAGCGCTTTCTTCCAGGTCTTTTCCTTTTCGCCGGTAAAACCCTGCGACCAGAAACTCTTCACCAGATCATAGCCGCGAGGCGTTTCCATTCCCACGATCCCGGCCAGCACTTCAGAAGAAGACTTGCTTCCGTAAAGTGGTGCAATTACCGGTTGCTGGATCGAGGCTGTGCCGTCGATCGATCTCGCGTCACCCCAGGCTTCGAGGAAGTGAGACTGAGGCAGGCACCACTGGGCCAGCGCTGCAGTTTCGTCATGTTCGAGGCCCAGATGAATGACTGTCTTGGCCTTCTTTGCCCCGTCGGCAAAATTCAAATCCGACGGCATCGTGTAGGCTGGGTTCCCACCCAGAATCACGAGGGTTAAGACTTTGCCACCGCTCAATGCAGCACCAAAGCTTTTGAGTGCTTCCGTCTGCGGAGCCGTGAGGGGCTGTACCAGCGTTACGGTTGTGCCGATATTACCCAGCACCTGATTGATCGCCAGAGCCAGCGCATGAACTTCAGGCGACTGTCGAGGACCAGCCGAAACAATGCTCTTGCCCGCGTTTTTCTTGAGGTCTTTGGCGAGCGCTGCTACAAATTTCTTGCGGCCTTCTCCAGCAACCTGAATATCACCCGCAGATTCCACCAGCTTCAGCAGTTCAGATGCGAAGCCTGCGATTTCACTCGGCTTCAGTCGCAGGCGATGGTCAGCCATGCCGCCTGTAAGCGAGAAATGACCTTCAACGGCATACAGGCGATTCATCGTATCGCCGGTCTTCATCACCTTGCGCTTCTGGCTGAAGAGCTTTGTGGGCAGAACGGTTGAGGCATCTGTACCAAGGAAGTCGTGGTCGAGTGCGACAACTACTTCAGCCTTGTCATAGGCATAAAGTGCGTCGGCAGCAGTACCGGTTGCCATTTGAGCGCCAAGTACAGCGTTGTCGTTATTGAGAGCTTCCCAGTGCAGCCACAATGCCTTGGGCCACTTCTTCTGAGCTGCCGCAACCACTGCGAGATAGCTGTCCCCAGCATTGCGCTCACAAACAAATGCCAGCCCGTCGCCATCACCCAACTTCGAGAAATGATCATTTGCAAAGGCACCAAAAGCATCCCAGCTCGAGGCAGCCTGATCCTTCATCACAAAAGTGCAACGATCTGGATCATAAAGACCCAAAACGCTTCCTTGTGAATAAGTATTGGCAGCACCCTTCGAGGTCGGGTGCATTGGATTGCCTTCCACCTTGGTGGGGCGACCGTCGTTGGCTTCAATGCGCAATCCCTGCGCCACGCCACCGACATTAAACACAGTGTTGTAGTAGAGCGGTTTTCCAGGAATCAGGTCTTCGACACCCTTGGAGAAGCTGACAATATTCTGGGTAGGCCGACGGCAGCTCACCAGTCCGGCAAGGCCTGCACCCGCAGCCATAATCTTCAGAATGTCGCGGCGGCTATTGCTGTCCATTTCCTGACTATCGACGCCATTGGCCCAGCCTTGAAATTCCGGCGTTTGCCCAAGTATGTCGAGCGGAATCCGTGTCTTCTTTGCGTTGCTGATTTGAACGAGACTCATCGTTATCAATCCTCTTCCCGTTCCGCTCTTAGCGGTGGCATCCGCCGCAGTTCACTGGCGGATTGATCCCTTTGGCTTTTACAATTTCCATACCGATTTCCGTCGCGGTCTTGCCTGCTGGCGGTTCCCAGTCAAGTTTGGTCACAAACTCGGTCGGCCTCAGGTTTGGCGCCGGGTTACGGTGGCATTCAAGACACCAAGCCATATTAAGCGGCTTCACTTGTGTCACTTCAACCATTTGATCGACGCGTCCGTGGCAGCTTACACAACTCACTCCCGCAGACAAGTGCGCAGAATGGTTGAAGTATGCGTAGTCTGGAAGCGCGTGAATCTTGACCCACTTCACTGGCTCACCCGTGGCGTAGCTCTTTCGGATCGGGGCCAGAAGGGCCGAATCCGTCTTGACGCGCGTGTGGCAATTCATGCAGGTTTCCGTAGCCGGAATCGCTGCGTGACCAGCCTTGGTGATCGTATTGTGACAGTAATAACAGTCCATCCCGATGTTGCCGGCATGCAGCTTGTGGCTGTAGGGCACGGGTTGTTCCGGACGGTATCCAGTGTCGATATTAACTGGCAATGTGAAATAGGTGTAAGCGGCTACACCCGTCAAGATCGAAAATCCTAAAAACGCGCCAGCAGCGCGAATCAGAAAATCTAGCGACTTGGGGAAGATCGGCTTCATTAGGCTTCCTCGGTACAATTCCGGACCATTTCAGTCTTTGTTTCTGCAAGCTGTTTTACATCTAACTTGCGTCTTAAGAGACACTTGGCCTTTATAGGTCTAAATTACAACTATACGCCCTTCGATTCGTGTAGGGCAATAGAATTTCTTCGTGGACAGGAAATTTTCCTGTAAAACAAGAATTTCCTCTTAGCTGCTCACCAATACTTCTCATCGGCAAAAGTAGGGCGAAGAAAAGGATAATCTCTATTTTTTAGCGGGATGGTCAAATTCGATCTAAACGTCGGTCGGATCGGGCTTGGCGTGCGGCGCATCCGGTTCATTTGTCGCAGGTAAGAACTTGGCAAGCTCCGTCTTCTTGGCCGCCATTTCAGGAAGCCCTGCAAGGTTTTTCCACTCGTTGGGATCTTTGGCCCGATCATATAGCTCTTCTCCCCCATCCCGGTACTTGATGTAGCGCCAGCCTTCCTTTACCCCGCCAGTTCGGATTGTGTGGTTTTCCAGGCCGTAGGTCGTTAACACCGGACGCTGCCACTTCGCCTTAGGATTCTTAAACAGCGGCATCATCGAGACGCCATCCTGCGGACCAGCTTTGCCCAATCCTTCCAGCTCGACCAGGGTCGGATACAAGTTCATCATGCTGACGGCAGAGTCACACACACCGCCCGCCTGCGTAACGCCAGGTGCCTTTACCATCAACACATTACGGGTAGATCTCTCCCATAATGTGAACTTTCGCCAGTGCGATTTCTCACCCAGATGCCAGCCGTGGTCACTCCACAGCATAACGGTCGTGTTCTGGGAATGAGGTCCGGTCTCGAGCGCTCTCAACACCTTCCCAACCATTGCGTCAGCAAAAGTGATCGACGCGAGGTAAGCCTGAACTGCCTTCTTCCAGCCCTCCGCTTTGGTGATCCGTTCGTGATCCCGGTTCTGCAACGCCATCTTTCGGCCCGCCGGAGGAATATCGGCAAGATCATCCTCTTGAACAATTGGTAGCGTGATTGCATCTAATGGATACATATCAAAGTACTTCCTTGGTGCATACCAGGGGAGATGCGGCCGCGTAACCCCAAACGCAAGAAACATCGGTGCCGGCTGCTTGCGTCCCAAGTGACCATTGATCCACTGGGCAGTCCCGAAGTCATGCATCTCTTCATCCCCGGTCTTGGTGGGACCAAAATCGAAGTTCCCCTGCGCTGCGGCCCCACCCTGCAATCCGGGTGTTGGCAGTTCCATCTTGTCCGGCATCATCCCGTAGTCGTCCCAGCCCTTCTTGTCTGCGAACTTTCCATAGCTTCCGTGGTAGATTTTGCCCGATCCAAGAGTGATATAGCCAGAATTCTTAAAGTGTTGATTGAGCGTCAGCACCCCGTCCAAAACCTTCGACCCGGAATACGGCTGGCTATTGTCATACACCCCGGTAGAACTCGGCAGCCTTCCTGTCATGATGGCCGCCCGCGCCGGATTGCAAAGCGGAGCCGCGCAATGTGCGCTGCGAAACAGAACACCTTGCCGCGCCAATTGATCCAGGTTCGGAGTCTTTACGCCCGGATAGCCACCCAGGCACCCTACCCAATCGTTTAAGTCATCAATGGCGATGAACAGGACGTTCCGCTTTTGCGGGGCAGCGGCCTTGGCAAAGACCATTGGGGCGCCAGCAAGAAAACTTCTGCGTGAGAGCATGGCCGATATTCTATAACTTCTCAAAGTCTACAGGCCTCCAGTATCATCACAAGATGAATCTCGCCAGGGCTAATGTAGCTGCCGTCTGTGTCGTGATCGCCTATTACCTCTGGGCCGCCCTTGCCTTCAACCCGATCTCACCCAACGGCTACTACAACTACCTCACCCGCGGGTGGCAGGCGGGGCACCTCTACACCCCGATCGAGGTGAACCCCAAACTCCTCGCTCTCCCCAATCCCTACGACCCTTCGGTCCCGGATGAAATCAAAGTTCACGACATGGCGCTATACAAGGGGCACTACTTTCTCTACCACGGCCCCGCCCCAGCCCTGCTCACGATCTATCCCTACCGCATCCTCACCGGTAAAGACCTCCCAGAACCGATCGCCGTCTTCTTCTTTGCCAGCCTCGGCTTGATTGCCTGCGCCTTCGCCCTACAGAAGCTGAACCCTAAAGCCACCCCGCTCCACTATCTCGCCCTCGGCATCGCCAATTGCGTCCCGTTTCTGCTCCACCGCATCTGGGTCTACGAACTCGCCATCATCAGCGGCTTCGCCTGCCTCTCGGTTGCCTACGCCTTCACCGTCTTCAATCGGCACCACCTTGCCGGCCTCGCGATGGCCTTTGCGATTCTGTCCCGCCCCCACCTCGCTTTGGCGCTCCCATTCTTCTCACCCCGCTCCTGGCCGGTCGCAGCCCTGGGCCTTATCGCCACCCTCCTGCACAACTATTTCCGTTTCGACTCCCCACTCGAATTCGGCCTTCACTATCTGATCGCCGGCCCAGACCAACAAACCCCCAACTACAGCTTGCAGAACCTTGTCCCCAGCCTCTATCTTTACTGGTGTGAGCTCCCAAGGCTATTGAGGCATTTTCCATTCCTGGCGATTCAAAATCTGCCTCCCCTGAATCTACCCCCAAAATTCTTCCACGAAAACATCATGGGTGCGCTCTGGTTGAGCCCCTTCCTCCTGGTTTCAAAACCTCATTGGCGTCCTACCGCAATCAGCCTCACGCTGATGCTCTTCCTGTCCTTAACCGGGTGGGTCTCTCAGCGCTACCTTGTCGACTTCCTCCCGTTGTTGGTGCTCGCAAGTCTGGCCTCAAAATCAAAACCAGTCCTCCAAGTTCCACTCTTGATCTTCGGAATCGCAACCAACCTCCTCCTTCATCTCCAGGGCCCGTACAACGCCCCCTGACAAGGGGCTTACACTAAGATCTGACACATGTTAAAGTCCACAGTTCCGGTCCTCCCGTCCCTCGATCTTGACGAGACGATTAGCTACTACCAACGCCTTGGTTTCAAAATTTGGTCCCGCCATGAAGGTGACTATGCGATCCTCGCCCGGGAATCGTGTGAACTGCACTTCTTCCTGATGGGAAATCTGATCCCTGCAGAGAGCTTCTTCGGTTGCTACTGGCGTGTTGAAAACGCCGAAGCCCTCCATAACGAATTTGCTGCCATCGGCCTGACAAACCTTCACCCCATCGAAGAAAAGCCCTGGGGTATGAAAGAATTCGCCATCATCGACCCGCACGGAAACCTCATCCGTATCGGTCAGGAAATCGAATAAGCGACTCGATACTGCGATAACATCGGCAACACCGATGCTGCGCCGATCTATTCTCACTCTCCCACTTGCCATCGCCGCCCAACAGCGCAAGGCTCTCAAGATCACCGGGCTTGAAACCGACCTCGTTATCAACCCACCCCGTAAGCCAAACTACGACGCCCTCCAGGCTCTCGGCCTCCACTCCGGAACTGTCACCCTGCGCATCAAAACCGATGCTGGCATCACCGGCTGGGCTTCCTCAAACTTCGGTGCCGTCGAAGGCGGTCCCAAAGTTCTCCGCGCCATTCTCGAAGAGGAAGTAAAACCCCTCATCCTCAATCAGGACCCGGCTTTCCCCAAGCGGATCCGCGCCGAACTCCACCGCGGTCTCCAGTATCAGGGCCTTCTCGGGATCACCC
>JBKJUN010000533.1:0-6840 GCA_046590555.1 Bryobacter sp.
CCTGATGACCCCCGAGAGCGTAAAGAAGTTGTTCGACAAGCTCGGACCCCGTTTCGGACAGCGCAATGGCGGCTACACGCGTATCGTACGTGTGGGCTTCCGTCAGGGCGATGGCGCAGAAACCTGCAAGCTCGAGTTGGTCGGTAGCGAACTGGTACGCCGCGCAGGCGAACGTGCCAAGCGTCGCGAAGACAAGCTCAAGGCACTTCAGGAAGGCCGCGAGCCGGGTGCCGAAGGCGACGAAGCGACTAATTAGTTTTTGGTGGTAGTAAGTAAAAAGGGCCAATCCTTCGGGACTGGCCCTTTTTGTATTTTTATGCCACAACAATTCGTGCGTACCGCGAAATCCACCAGACTCTCGAACCCACTTCAACAAAATCAGTGGCCTGCGGCTTGATGGCTTGTTGGGCTTAGGCACTGCGCTTCCGCCGATTTTGAATCGAGATTCGAGAGAATACAAGAGTGACTCTGCAATCTTCACTTTCGTACTTACCGGTTGAGCTCAAGTTCGGCACCAGTGGCCGACGAGGGGAGATCATCCACCTCACTCCGCTGGAGATCTATCTAAACGTTTTGGCTGAACTCGAGTATCTGCAGTCGTTGCCGCTCGGAGAGGGAGGTGTTTGCCAGGGCGATGATTTCTACATTGCCTTCGACTTGCGTCCAAGTTCGCCAAGCATGGCTGTGGCTGCGGTCGAGGCCCTGCGCGATGCAGGGATGAAACCAGTCAATTGTGGCCGGATTCCCACCCCTGCATTGACCTTCTATGCGCTGTCGCAGAGGAAAGGTTCGCTCATGGTAACCGGTAGCCACATCCCCTTTAACCGGAATGGGTACAAGCTGAATACCTCGCGCGGAGAGTTACTCAAGCTGCATGAAAATCCGATCAACGTGCGCGTTGCAGAGGTTCGTAATCGGATCTATGAGCAGGAAGCTGAGGCTTCGCGCTTCAATGCCGAGGGGCAGTTCAAGACAGATCCTGCTGTATTGCCAGCTGAAGACGACGCAGCAGCCGCGATGTACCTTGACCGCTACACGGACTTCTTTGCTGGACAGTCGTTGGCCGGCCGGCGGATTCTGGTGTATCAGCATTCGGCTGTGGGGCGAGATTTGCTCGTCAAAGTATTGCGCCGGTTAGGGGCCGAGGTAGTTCCGGCTGGCCGTAGCGATGTCTTTGTACCGATTGATACGGAGAACATTGAGGTGCCCCAGTTAGCGGCGATTCAAGCGTTGGTTGATGGCCAATATGATGCAGTGGCGTCGATTGACGGTGATAGCGACAGGCCCCTGTTGTTGGGGGTGAGGGCTGACGGAACATTGCGATTCTTTGGCGGGGATTTGCTCGGCATGGTGGTTGCCCGTTATTTACACGCCGATGCCGTTGTAGTGCCAATCAGTTGCAACGATGCGATCGACCGCGGGGATCTCGCCGGGGTGCTGGCACCCAAGACTCGCATCGGATCGCCTTATGTGATTGCGGGGATGGAAGAGGCTATTTTGCAGGGCAAGAAGGTGGTGTGCGGTTGGGAAGCCAATGGTGGTTTCTTGTTGGGTTCGGATTTGCCGAAGTTGAAAGCGCTTGCGACACGGGATGCATTTCTTCCCTTGCTTTGTGCCTTCTTTGCGGCAGGCAATGGATCGCTGATCGACTTGTTTGACCGCTTGCCTGCTCGGTTCAGCAAGGCTGCTTTACTAAAGAACTTTCCGAGGGCAACGAGTTTGAAGATTGTTGCGCAACTGACACCAGAGTCAGTAGGGCGCTTCTTTGATTCGCGGCTCGGCTTCGGAGCGCTAGAGAGCATTGACCGGACTGATGGTGTGCGGATGATCTTCTCGAACGGCGATGTGGCCCACGTGCGGCCCTCGGGCAATGCCGACGAATTGCGCATCTATGCAGTGGCTGGTACGCAGATGCGGGCGGATGCAATTGCTGAAGCTGGTGTTGCACCGGGAGGCATCTTGCGGCAGCTCGAAGCATTTGTCAGTTAATCCCGCTGAATGACTTGCCAGTCATAGTGAGTGACGCTGACCCGTTGCTTCGCCCGTAAGAGGCTAAGCAGGCCTTTGCTAAAGTGCGAGCAAGGCCCCGAGCGCCAGGAGCTAAACCAGCCGACGGTTCTACCGCGAGCGGGCAGTGTGGTTACGCGCATGGGTCTTCATTTTGAGTGGGGCATGCGGCTGATCCACTGCACGGAGCAGTGTGGCTCCTCGGCGATATTGTCACTGGGCGAGTTTGTGAAGCCGCAAACGATCCAAAGTTGATTTGGCTTCCGGTTGCGCCACTCCAATGCCCTGTCCGATGGAGTCGCCACTGTCGAAGAGTTGCTCTCTGCGCTTTTAAGTGAAGCGGGACATACTCCGGGGAAATCAGGAATCCGTTTTGCCCATTACCCCTAGCTTCGCAGTTGAGCAGATTAGAGTCAGCTCAGGCTTTTGGCATTAGAAGAGGGATGCCGCAGGTCTTCATGACAAGAGTGAATCAACCTGTTGATGGGATCAAAGAGTGTTCGATGTTGGCTGATGTGATCCGTGGAGGCGGTTGAGCCAATCGTCGCGAGGATAGACTCAAAGCATTGCAGGAAGGCCGCGAGCCCGAGGCCGAGGGCGACGAAGCGACCAATGAGTCCGCGATACAAGATATAACAAAAAAGAGCCGATTCCCATCGGCTTAGCTCTTTTTTCACTTGTGCGCCACAGAAGATCATGGGACTTCGTTCTTGGGTTGTGAATGCAAGTAGCGCGGCCCGCCCCGAGGTGGCCGAGATCGACGGCGAAGCTCAACTAGAAATTCTGTTTTGCGCTCATTTCGAGCGCATTACCCGCGTCATTGTCCGTGTGATCGACGATCAGGCCCGCGCGGAGGATCTCGCCGTCGACGTGTTTTTGAAGTGGAAGCGCAGCCCGCAAGCCTGGGGCCCAAAAGCCGAAGGCTGGCTCTATTACACGGCTTCTCGCGAGGCGATTGATGAGTGGCGGCGGCAGGCGCGTCGGCACCGATTGGAACGTCTAGCCTCGTGGTTTGGAGTTGCTCCGCGCAACCCCGAGCAGCAATATAAAGCCAATCTTGAGGCTGTACAAGTGCGAGCTACGCTCGCCTCACTCAAGCAGCGTGACGCTCAAGCCTTGCTCCTTTGGGCAGAGGGCTATGGCTACCGCGAGATTGCCGAAGCGATCGAGTGCCACTTCAACAACGTCGGTAGCATGGTGAGCCGTGCGCAAGATGCCTTCCGAAAGGAATACGTAAAGCGTTATGGAAATGAATCCTGAATCACGATGGGCGGCCGAACGATTGGCCAAGACAGAAGTGGATTCGGCTCCCAGCCTAGACCGTGGATTGGTCTTGCTCGGGGAGGGGCAGCCGCAAGTAAAGGGCAAGGCTGGTTCGGTAGCGTTAGCCGCGACGGCAGCCCTCCTGATTTTGATCGCAGCGTTCCCGGGAAGCCGGATGATCGCTCAGGATCTCTGGTATCGAGTTCTGCTGAATCGTATCGCTGTCGTGCAGATCGATCTCTCCAGACTGGCACTGGATACTTCAATCACGATGAATGGGAGCATTGCCGCGGCAGCGAGTGGGCAAGAGGCAGAGGCAATGGCAGGGTTCCAACCATTTCTCCCGGCAATTGGCCCGCCACCTCGAATGCAGGTAATTGGACCCTATAGGGTTCGACAAACGATTCGAGTGAGCGCGCTCGAGGAGGCGCTAAGACTCTCTGGCGTTTATGACGTTGCAGTGCCGCGCGAGTGGGACGGCGTGGTTGTGAGCTACGAGGTGGGTCCGATGGTTACTGCTGAGTATGCAGGTGGGGTGCAACTCTTGCAACTTCGGCCCATTGCCCTGCAGCTTACGGCTGGCTTCCCACTAGCGCGTTTTGCCGAGACGGCGATGCGAAGCGTTGGGATGGGCTGGTGGGAAGCTCGGGTCTTTAGTGCCCAATTTGCCAGGAACCCGGCATGGCTCCTGGATGTCTCTCCCAACGAGATGGTAAAGCTGAGTGAAATCACCTTACCCGGTGGCAAAGGTCTACTGATTGAAGACATGGATGAACGTGAAAAGGCGGAGAAATTCACAGTCATCCTTGGAACGCAGGAGCGTTTGTTTGTTGTGAGCGCACCAACGAGCGAGGCTTGCCAGAGGCTGACAATGCTGCTGCGCTAATCCTGGCGGATCAATCCAGTGATGTTGGTCCGGGTCGCACGCAGAGTCGACGAGGCCAACGGTGTTAAAGGCGACCGCGGAAGGGAGAACAACGCGTGAGTCGTATGGGTGGACCGCAACCAGCTGGGTCGATATCAGCCTGCTGAGGATGGCCCCGAATCAGAGCAAGCGGACGCCAGAGCCCAGCTTTTCTAATGACTTGGAGTACATCTCAGAAAGCTGCTCAAAGCGCTTGGCGATGGCCCAGGCAAGTACCTGCCGCGAACATGTAATATAATTTTAGAAAATTACTTGACAACAAAGCACGCAGATTTTATATTTAGGTTGTGATCACCATCACTGAAGGAAACAATTTTATGAGCCTCACTCGATACAATCCCTTTGATTTGACTCCATTCCAGGCCTTTCGCCTGTTTGAAAATGCATTACCGTCGGTTACTCAGCCTGAAATGGCTCGTCCCTGGGCTCCTGCTGTAGATATTCTTGAAACCGAGAACGAGCTGATTCTGAAGGCAGACCTGCCCGAAGTGAAACAAGACCAGATCGACATTCGTGTCGAAGACGGCACGCTGACATTGCGCGGCGAACGAAAGTTCGAAGCAGTGAAAGACGAGAAGGGTTACCACCGCATTGAGCGCAGCTACGGTACCTTTAGCCGGAGCTTTACACTGCCCGATACCGTACAACCCGACGGGGTCAAGGCAACCTTCAAGGATGGGGTGCTGACTGTAACGCTTCCCAAGAAAGAGATGGCCAAGCCGCGTCAAATCAAGGTAGAAGTTAGCAACTAAGACGCTTGGGCGGTAATCCAATAAACTAAGGGCAGAGGCGAAGGCTTTTGCCCTTTCGTATCGTAAAAGGAGTATGGCGATGAATGGAATTAAGACGGTTCTCTTGCTAGGCGGAATGTCGGGCGTATTGTTGTTTATTGGGCAGGCCTTCGGTGGCCGCAATGGCCTAATGATGGCGCTCGGTGGCGCGGTTCTCATGAACTTCTTCAGCTATTTCTTCTCAGAAAAGATGGCTCTTTCGATGTCTGGCGCGCAACGGGTCAGCGAGACTGAGCACCCGCATATCTGGAGCCGCATTGGCCCCATGACTGCCAGGCTGACCGGGAAGATGGAGCTCCCAATGCCGCGGCTCTGGGTGCTTCCCGAAGAGTCTCCCAATGCATTTGCTACCGGACGAAATCCTTCTCATTCCTCGGTTGCAGTTAGTGCCGGTTTGTTGGAAATCATGAACGATCAGGAGGTTGAGGCCGTAATCGCACATGAGCTGGGCCACATCCTGCATCGAGACATTCTGATTTCGTCAGTGGCGGCAACGATGGGCGCCGCCATTACTGGCCTCGCGCGCTTTGGCATGTTCTTTGGGGGTGGCCGTCGAGACGAGGACGATAGCCCCGCCGCAAATCTCATGATGATGATTCTTGCCCCGATCGCTGCACTGCTGATTCAGATGGCTGTATCGCGCACACGCGAGTATTCAGCCGACGCGGCAGCCGCTAAATACACTGGCTCGCCTGTGGGCCTCGTCAATGGCTTGCGAAAGCTCGACACATGGTCGCAACGCATCCCGATGGAAGCGTCTCCCGCGATGTCGCACATGTATATCTTTCCTCCCGCTCTGGGTGGCCTGGCAAGACTCTTCTCAACACACCCTACGACGGAGCAGCGCATTTCAGCACTCCTGGGCCAACGCCAGTGAAGCGTTGGAAGCTAAGTCGTAAGACTTCGCAGCGTCTGGAAGCTGGCCACGTCTGGGTCTACCGCGGCGAGGTGGGATCAGAGTTGACAGCGGAAACATTGGATACTGTTTTGCTGGTGGATGAGCGAGGGCGCTTGCTGGGAAGCGCCCTCGTCGACGGAGCCTCGCCTGTTCCTGTTCGCCTTTACTCAAGGCGAGAGCAGGCTCTTGACGCTGACTTTGTATCCTCGCGCCTGAATTCTGCGCTCGACTGGCGCGAGCGCCTTGCCCTCGATGGCAGTACCGGATACCGCCTTGCTTTTAGTGAGGCCGATGGCCTCCCGGGACTAATCATCGATCGCTTTGGCCGAGGACTGGCTTTGCAATGCAATGTGCGCAACTATAGCGGATATCTAGACTTAATTGTTAGCCAGATTCAGTCGCGGTTTGAGTCATCCAGTGGGATCGATTGTGTAGTGCAGGAACTTAATGGCGAACGCAAGTTGTTCATTGGGGATGAAGAAAAAACCAAAGCTATATATTCTCTGAATAGCTTGGAGTTTGAGGCTGATTTATTGAATGGGCCAAAAACTGGTGCCTTTCTTGACCAAAGAGAGAACTATCTTGCTGCAGCCATGTGGGCGAAAAGGCTTCGGATTGAGGGTCGGGCGCTGGATCTTTATTCGTCTTCTGGCGGATTTGCCCTGCATTTAGCCCGTGTCTTAGAGAAGGTGGATGCAGTGGAATCATCGAAGAGCGCGGTCACAAGAATAGAAAAAAATGCTCTCCGAAATCACCTCGATAACATTCGCGCTATTGAAGGCGATGTGAAGCAGTTTTTGCGTGGATTGGGCCAAGCCCGCCGGCAATATGATTGTGTAATTGCCGATCCCCCCGCCTTTGCCAAGCAAGCCCGCCAAAAAGAAGAGGCCACTCGGGCTTATTACGATCTGAATCTCAGAGCGTTAAGCGCGGTGGCCCCTTCCGGGTTGTTTGTG
>JBKJUN010000997.1:0-2032 GCA_046590555.1 Bryobacter sp.
GACTTCGAAGCTGAACAATTTTGAAGGTGAGATCCGGTCGATCCGCGATAAGGCAATGGCCGAACGTGAGATCGAAGTCAAGCGGATCGCCGAGCAGAGCCAAAGCTTGCTGGCCAAGGTTTCTTCGATGCGCGAGACCGAGATTGGTAATTTGACACAAGCTGCACAATCGCAATTGCGCGCCTACACTGTAGAGCAGGCAATTACGATCGCTCATGCAAGGCTTGCCTCAATGAGCGACCCTGCAACGCAGAGTGCTCTTGTAACATCCTTTGTAAACGACCTCAAACGACAGGAGGCTCGCTAGACCATGTCTGAAGCACTTGCCGGACGCTACGCCAGCGCCTTCGTTGACATCCTGTTTTCGCCCAATCCACCCCTGAGCCCCGAGCAGGCTGTGGTGGAGCTGCGCGCCTTTGATTCGATGGTGGAATCAGCGCCAGATTTGCACCACATCCTGAATTCCCCGGCGGTATCGCGCGTTCGCAAGCGTGGCGTAATTGCCAAGCTCGCAGAACAGAGCGGGTTGAGCGCGACGGTGCGCAACCTCCTGTATGTGGTGATTGATCGCGGGCGTACTTCGTTGCTGCCTGTGTTGCGAGAAAAGGTTGAGATTTTTATTGACGCTCGTCGCGGTATTGCCCGTGCGGTCGTCGCTACTGCCGCTGCTTTGAACGACGAGCAGAAGGCATCTATTTCTGCTGAGCTTTCCCGGGTTACGGGCAAGCAGGTGCAGTGTGAATTTCATTGGGATCCAGCCCTGCTTGGCGGCGTAGTCGCCCGCATCGGCTCGACGGTATACGATGGCTCGGTTCGCGGAAAACTGACCGCGCTCAAGAGCCGGCTTACGGCATAACTTTTAGGAAACGATAAGAACTATGGCTCAAATCCGGGCAGACGAAATCTCGCGTGTACTGCGTCAGGAAATCGAGAATTACGATCAGGCTGTCAATGTCGAAGAGACAGGCTCAGTCATCAGCGTGGGCGACGGTATCGCCCGTATCTATGGTTTAGAGAAGGTCATGGCCGGTGAGCTCGTTGAGTTCCCCGGTGTCGGCGTGTCCGGCCTTGCACTGAACCTTGAAGAAGATCAGGTCGGCGTTGTGTTGCTGGGCGAATTCCAGGGCATCAAGGAAGGCGACGAAGTGCGCCGCACCGGTCGCATCATGTCCGTGCCTGTGGGCAAGGCGATGATTGGCCGCGTTGTAAACGCCCTCGGTCAGCCGATCGACGGCAAGGGCCCGATCGCCACCGACTCGTTCAATGCCATTGAGCGTCTCGCTCCTGGCGTTATTGACCGTCAGCCTGTGAAGCAGCCGATGCAGACTGGTATCAAAAGCATCGACGCCATGATTCCGATTGGCCGTGGCCAGCGCGAATTGATCATCGGCGACCGTCAGACTGGTAAGACCGCCATCGCGCTGGACGCGATCATCAACCAGAAGGGCGGCGACATGATTTGCGTCTATGTCGCTATCGGTCAGAAGCGTTCCACCGTCGCACAGGTTGTGAAGACTCTCGAAGACCAAGGCGCGATGGAGTACTCGATCGTCGTTGCCGCAACGGCTTCCGATCCAGCCCCGATGCAATACCTCGCACCCTTCACCGGCTGCGCCATCGGCGAATACTTCCGCGACAACTCCGGCCACGCACTTTGCATTTACGACGATTTGTCAAAGCACGCTGCTGCCTATCGCGAAATCTCACTTTTGCTCCGCCGTCCTCCCGGCCGCGAAGCATATCCTGGCGACGTGTTCTACTTGCACTCGCGCCTTCTGGAGCGTGCGGCCAAGCTGAGCGCCAAGCTCGGTGGCGGTTCGCTCACCTCGCTGCCGTTCATTGAAACGCAGGCTGGTGACGTTTCTGCCTACATTCCGACCAATGTAATCTCCATCACCGATGGTCAGATTTTCCTTGAATCAGATCTTTTTTATGCTGGAGTCAGACCAGCTATGAATATCGGTATATCAGTATCTCGAGTGGGAGGTGCAGCCCAAACCAAGGCAATGAAAAAAGTTGCCGGACGTCTCAA
>JBKJUN010000186.1:0-10425 GCA_046590555.1 Bryobacter sp.
ATCAAGAGAAGAATCCCCTCCCCGCCCCACTCTCCCTGTGATGGCAGGCAATCCCCCATCAAACTTCGAATCCCTTTCCAGAAAACTTCACGAGCCGCTGATCCCTCCGCTAGTCGCGGTAATCAGCGGCATTCTTTTTGTCAGGGTCCTCGGGTTTGATCCAACACTAGCGCTCCTCTGCACCAGCCTCTCCGCCCTCCTCTGGTTCCTCGCCACAAAACTCCACCACCCCCGTGCCGCCTTCCTCGCCGGCAACACAATCCTCTTCTGGCTAGCCATAGCCAGCGCCTCCCGCACCGACAACAAACCCAAACCCATAATCGACACAGACCCACGCGAAGTTGTCTCCCTCGAAGGCTGCGTTGATTCCCTCCCCCAGCGCGAAGCCGAACGCCTCTTCTTCACCTTCACCGCCTCACCCGGTGCCCGCCTCCGCGTCAGCCTCTACCTCAAACCAGAAGAACCCGCCCCCGATTGGGCCTACGGCCACCGCCTCCAACTCCCCTTGCGCATCCGTCCCGTCCACAACGCCGGCAACCCCGGCAACTTCGACGCAGAACGCTACTTCGCCCATCGCGAAATCTACTGGAGCGCCAGCGTCGCCAAAGGCTACCCCATCATCCAGGTCCCCCACGCCTGCGGCAACACTGTCCAAGCCGCCGTCTACAAAACCCGCGCCTGGCTCCTCACCCGTATCGAACAAATCGCCACCGGCGACCGCTACCTCACCGCCATGCTCGGTGCCCTCCTCCTCGGCGACAACGCCAAATTAGAAGACTCGTGGACAGACAACTACCGCCGCACCGGCACCTACCACGCCATCGTCATCTCCGGCATCCACATCACCGTCCTCGCTGGCGCACTCTTCTGGTTCCTCCGCCTCCTCCAGTTCCGTCCCATGCAAGCCTATGCAATGTGCGCCATCCTCGCTGTCCTCTACGCCGTCATCTGCGATCTCACGGCCCCCGTAGTCCGGGCCGCTGGCGGCTACCTCCTCTTCCTTGCCGCCAGACACTTCTACCGTCGCGGTCGCATCCTCAACTTACTCGCCGCCGTAGCCATCGCCTACCTCCTCGCAGACCCAGCCCAGCTATTCGAAGCCAGCTTCCAGCTCTCCTTCCTCGCCGTCTTCACTCTCGCCACCCTGGGCCTCCCACTAATAGAAAACTCCACCGGCCTCTGGTCCAAAGCACTCCGAAATCTAGGCGACCCCGATTACGGCAATGCCGACCCACGCACCGCCTCCCGCCGCCTCGAAATTCAGCTAGCCCTCCAAACCATCAGTCGCATCACCCACATACCGATCAAACCCCTCTCCCAAATTACATCGCACATTCTCGCCTCTATCCTCTGGGCACTGGACCTCTTCCTAACCTCCGCAGTTGTCCTCATCGGCCTCTGCCTCCCCACCATCCTCTTCTTCCACCGCCTCACCTTCTCCAGCCTCACCGCCAACCTCCCAGTAGTCTTCCTCCTATCTCTCGCCGTGCCTCTCGGCTTCATCGCAATCTTCACCGGCCCCATGCTCACGCCCCTCCTCAAATGGCTCCTCTACACTTCGCGCACCGTCGTCGATTGGCACCTCACCTGGGATCAGGGCGACCGCATCCCAGACCCGCCCACCTGGATCCTCATCGCCCTCCCCCTCGCTCTAATCACCACCGCCTGGGCCGCCCGCAGACTCCCCCGTCTAACCGCGATCCCGGTAACATCTGTCCTCGCCCTCTTCGCCTACTTAGTTACCCACCCCTACTCGAAAGACCCCACCCTCAACAAGAACCTGCTCGAGCTAACCTCGA
Organism: Bryobacter sp.; assembly: GCA_046590555.1. GTDB lineage: Bacteria > Acidobacteriota > Terriglobia > Bryobacterales > Bryobacteraceae > Bryobacter. The sequence continues at coordinate 1,800 of JBKJUN010000186.1, forward strand.
TCGACGTTGGCCAGGGCGACGGCCTCTTCCTCGCCACCCCCAGCGGCCACCTCGCCCTCCTCGACGCCGGCGGCAACCGCTCCACCAAATTCGACACCGGTGAATCCACCGTCTCTCCCTACCTCTGGTCCAGACACATCTCAAAGCTCCACACCCTCATCGCCTCCCACGGCGATCTCGATCACATGGGCGGCCTCCTCGCCGCACACGACAACTTCCACCCCAATGAAATCTGGGTCAGCGCCCAGGTAAGCGGCCCACTCTGGGAGCAGCTCAAAGCCAAAGCAATAGCCAAAAACACCACTATCCGCTATCTAGCCAAAGGCGACCGCCTCAAGCTAGGCAACCTCGACGTCCAAACCCTCTGGCCTCCCTCAAACGAACAAATCGACAAATCCAATCTCACCTCGCTAGTCCTTCTCCTCCACTACGGCAGCCAGCGCTTCCTCCTCACCGGAGACATCGATCAATCCGTTGAAGCCCGCCTCCTCGAAGACCCCAATCTCCCCAAACTCGACTACCTCAAGCTAGCCCACCATGGCAGCAAAACCTCTTCCTCTGAATCCTTCCTCGCTCAAACCCGCCCCGCCTTGGCCGTAGTCAGCTCCGGCTTCCAGAACACCTTCAACCACCCCAACCCAGCCGTCCTCGACCGTCTCAGCCAAAGCCACACCCTGCTCCTCCGCACAGACCGCATGGGCCAAATCACCGTCCTCTCAGACGGCAAAAAACTCACCACTGATCCCTTCATTTACAGAAGCCCCAGCACCCTCGGCTGGATCCCCTTCACCCAAGCCTTAGAATAAAGACTTATGGCACGTGAAAATTCTGACGACATCATCTGGTTCCTCTCCGGCCTCGCCATCGGCGCGACTGTCGGCCTCCTCTTCGCCCCTCAATCAGGCGAAGAAACCCGCGCTCAAATCCGCTCTGCTGCACTCAATAGCGGTGACCGTATCCGTGAATCTGGCGACGAGATTTTCGCTCGCGGCCGCGACCTTTTCGAGCGCGGCAAAGACCTCGCCGATGAAGCCTCCGGCATCTTCGAGCGCGGCCGCAATTTAGTAGACAGCTAAGAGAGCAACAACAAAATGACCCCGTTCGTCAACGAACCCTACCGCGACTTTTCCACACCTGAACACAAGGCTGCCATGGAGGCAGCCTTGGCTCAGGTCAAATCAGAACTCGGCAAGGAATACCCTCTCTTGATTGCTGGCAAGCATGAAAAAGGCGACATCCACAAGCTCCTCAGCTACAACCCTTCCTACTCTGGCGAACTGGTCGGCATCCACCAGAAGGCCAGCCCAGATCAGGCCAACCGCGCCGTGGAAGAAGCCTTCCATTACTTCCCCACCTGGGCCGCAGTCCCGGCCGAACAACGCGCCGCAAAGCTCTTCAGGGCAGCAGAACTCTTAAGCGAACGCAAAAGCGAATTCAACGCCTGGATGGTCTTCGAATCAGGTAAAAACTGGAATGAAGCTGAAGCCGACACCGCCGAAGCCATCGACTTCTGCGACTACTACGCTCGCCAGATGCTGCGCTACGCAAGCCCAGACCCTCTCGTCCAGATGCCCGGCGAAGAAGGCAAACTCTACTACCTCCCCCTCGGCGTCGGCGTCATCATCCCTCCCTGGAATTTCCCCCTCGCCATCCTCGCCGGCATGACCGTAGCCGCCCTCGTCACCGGCAACACCGTCGTCATCAAGCCCTCCAGCGAAACCCCCACCATCGCCGCCAAATTCGTCGAAGTCCTTCTTGAAGCCGGCTTCCCGCCCGAGAGCTTCCAGTTCCTCCCCGGCTCTGGCGCTGAAGTCGGAGACCTCATCGTCTCCCACCCCAAAACCCGCTTCATCTCCTTCACTGGTTCCAAAGAAGTCGGTCTACGCATCAACGAACTAGCCGCCAAAACCAACCCCGGTCAAAAATGGATCAAGCGTGTCGTCGCCGAGATGGGCGGCAAAGACGCCATCATCGTCGATTCAGAAGCCGCCGATCTCGATACCGCCGCCGCCGGTGTCATCGCCGCCGCCTTCGGCTTCCAGGGCCAAAAGTGCTCAGCCTGCTCCCGAGTCATCGTCGACGAAAAAATCTACGATACCTTCATCGCCAAACTGAAACCCCTCGCCGAAGCCTTGACTCAAGGTCCAGCCGAAGACCCCAAAAACTTTATGGGCCCTGTCATCGGTGCCAAGGCTGAAAAAGCCATCCTCAACTACATCGAGATCGGCAAGCAGGAAGGCCGCCTCATCACTGGCGGTGCAAAAGCCCCTGGCGACGGCTATTTCATTGAGCCCACCATCATCGCCGACATCGAACACAACCATGGCCTCTTCCAGGAAGAGATTTTTGGCCCCGTCCTAGGTGTCACCAAAGCCCGCGACTTCACCCACGCTCTTGAGCTGGCCAACGACAGCGAATACGGCCTCACCGGCGCAGCCTATACCGCCAACGCCGAAAAGATCCAGCGTGCCCGCAACGAATTCTTCGTCGGCAACCTCTACATCAACCGCAAATGCACCGGTGCCATGGTCGGCGCACACCCCTTCGGCGGCTTCAATATGTCCGGCACCGACTCCAAAGCCGGCGGCCCAGACTATCTCCTGCAATTCCTCCAAGCCAAATCGATTGCAGAAAAAAAGCTCTAACAACAAAATCCATCAACCGATAAGCTACATATGGAGAATGCGACCGCACCAGTCTTAGAACAAGTCATCTACATCAGCTCGGCCAGCAGCTTCATGTCCGACGATGATCTCAGCTTGCTGCTGAATCAGGCTCGCAAGAACAACAGACACCTCAACTTGACCGGCATGCTCGTCTATTGCGAGGGGTCCTTCATCCAGGTACTGGAGGGCAACAAAGATTCACTGGATAACCTTTTCGCTAAAATCCTTCGTGATCCTCGCCACCACAATTGCCAACTCCTCCTTCGCAATCCCATCGAAACTCGCCTCTTTGAAGACTGGTACATGGGGTTTAAATCTGTCTCTCACCAGCAATTCGAAGCTCTCCCCGGCTATGTAGACTTCTTCGGTGACTGCCCCATTCCCGACCGCGGGGCCGCCGCCCTCGAGCTCCTCAGCAGCTTCCGCGCCACTCACGCATAGCCGCCTTTTGCGATATTGTTGAGGCCATGACGCTCCAACCGCTCATCATGCACTTGGACGGCCTGTGCCGCAAAGACAACTTGGCTGGCGCTCTTCCTTCTACTGACCAGCTCATCAGCATCGATCTCCCCGTCGGCTCCGGCTTTAAAGCAAAAAATCTGGACAAAGACGTTCGCACTATTCAGGAATCCCTCAACAAGATCAAGCCCATCAACGGTGGCCCCAAAGTCCCTCTCGTCGTCGACGGCAAAATTGGCCCCAAAACCAATAAAGCCATTTCCGACTTCCAGCTCAAACAGTTTGGCCTCAAAGGTGCCGACGGCGTCATCGAGCCGGGCAAGCAAACCATCGAGCGTATCAACCAACTCCTCTTTTCGGCCCTCCCGGTCGACCCTTCAGTGAACCTCGAAATCCGAGCCAAACTCGTCGCCCACCTCGGTATTGTCGCCCGTGCAGTCAATGCTGCCCAGTTCAATCTCCTGCTCGCCATGAATCCCCCAAGCCCCAACGGCTTGGATTTCGGCAATGCTCGCGCCAATGATCGAGTAAATCGCCACTTCGCCCTCGAGAACTTAACGCCGGTCAAGCGAGACAAAGCCGTCCGCGACATCAATGAGGTCTTCAACCTCTACCAGAGGTGCCTCCTGCTACCGCCCGAACTCGAGCTTGGCTTCCTTGGTGCGGGTGCGTTCGTAGCCGATAAAACTGGTGATCCCCGCATTGCCTTCGCCTTCCCCAATGGTTTCTTCCGCAAAGGCGAAGTCGATCCCGAACGCAACATCCCGCGCGACCGTATCCACCTCGGCCGCCGCGCCTTTTTCGCTCTCTCTGACAGCGAATTCTGCGCCTTCATCATGCTCCACGAGATGGCCCACTTCGTCGGATTCCCAGACAAGTCCTTCATCGGCGACAACGGTCGCGGCTGGTTTACCGACGGTACAATCAAGCCACTCAACGCAGAAAGCCGCCTCCATAATGCCGACTCCTACGCCACCTTCGCCACCGAGTGCCGCACTCAAAACTCCGTCAAACCACCTTACGTAAAAGCCGCAACATCATCGAGATAACCAACAAATGCTCAGCAGAAGATAATTTTTAGCCGCAACAGCTCTCCCCCTCTACGCCCTCGCCGCTCCGCTCAAAGGCAAGGTTAAGATCACCGACGTCAAGTGCATGATCATCCGAGGCACTTGGGATTGGAACCTCGTCAAGATCGAAACCGACGCCGGCATCTCAGGCATCGGCGAAGCTTATTGGGGCCCTGGTGTCAAGGATCTGATCCTCAACCAGCTCAAGCCCCTCATCCTCGGCGAAGACCCTCTAAACGTCGACAAGCTCTACACCAAAATGCTCATGAAGAGCGCCGGCGCAGGTGCCATCGGCGGCGTCACTGTTACTGCCGCCAGCGGCATCGAAATCGCCCTCTGGGACCTCGCAGGCAAAATCCTCCAGACACCCGCCATCAATCTGCTCGGGGGCCGTTTCCGCGACCGTATCCGCTTTTACCGCACCCTTCAAACCTTCATGCCAGTAGACGACCGTTCCGCCTACAAACGCGCACTAGACGCCGCCAAAGCCGAACCCTTCGGCTGGACCGCCTTCAAAGTCCAGGGCGACGGCATCCCCCGCAACGTCGATCCAGACCATAAGGAAATCGGCCACGACCCCTACACCCGCGGCCTAACGGCAAAGGACCTCCGACGCATCGCAACCGGCATGGAATGGGTCCGCGAAGAACTCGGCCCCGACACAGACTTCGGCATCGAAGCCCACTGGCAATACGACACCCGCGACGCGATCAACATGGCTAAAGCCATCGAGCCTGTCAAGCCAATGTGGATTGAAGACCCGGTCCCACCAGAAAACCCGGAAGCGATGAAGCGAGTAACGGATGCGGTCGACATCCCCGTCTGCACCGGCGAGAATCTCTACGGTCGTCACGGCTTCAGAAAGCTGATCGAACTGCAAGCCTGCGATTGCGTCCATATCGACATCCCCAAATCTGGCGGCCTGCTCGAGTCCAAGCGCATCCACGATCACGCCGACCTCTACTACATCTGGACCGCCGCCCACAACCCAGCCAGCCCCATAGGAACAATCGCAAGCTGCCATGCCGCAGCCTCGATGCGCGACTTCCGAATCCACGAGTTAGCCAAGTACATCCCCTGGTGGCAAGATCTAGTAATCCACGACGGCCCGATCATCAAAGACGGCTACCACACCATCACCAACAAGCCAGGCTACGGAGTAGAGCTAAACCCCGACGTAGCAAAAGCCCACCTCGCCCCCGGCGAAACCTGGTGGGGCTAGCAGGCAGAATCAGGAACGAACTTAAGCGGCTTCGAGGTCGAAGCGCACCCTGCATCCCAGGGCCGTTGCAATATTCACCAAAGCGTCCAATGAAAACCGGGATACTCGGCCACGCAGCAGGTCGTTAATGCGCGGCTGGGTGACTCCGCATCTGTTGGCAGCCTCGGCTTGCGTCCAGCCGTACTCTTTCACTCGCGCTGCGATCTTTTGCATCAGTTCCGAACGTGATCGCAGGTTTGCAGCCTGCTCCTGCGTATCAGCAATCGCGTCCCAAACACTCGCGTACTTCTCCGGCTTGCTCATCTGCTGACTCCCCTTAACTTTGCAAATCGTTGCTTCGCAATTTCCAATTCCTTTTTCGGCGTTGCCTCGGTCTTCTTCTGAAAAGCGTGCAAGACGTAGACCGCCTCGATGCGCCTCGCCACGTAGATGACGCGATAGGCACCGCTTGGTTCGGTAACTCGAAGCTCTTCCACGCCTTTTCCAATACTGGGCATCGGCTTGAAATCTTCCGGCTGATCCCCTCGCTGAACTTTGTCCAATTGATAGCCCACGTCATGTCGAGCGTTGTCTGGAAAGTCACGTATACATTTCAACGAATCGCCAAGAAAGCAAACGGGCCGGATTGTTCCTATTCTATATCCAACTGGATATAGCGTAGCATTGCATGCACAATCAAATCGGTGCAGCCAGGAGTCTCTTCCTTACTCTGTGGATAGCCCACTTCGCCCTAGGACAATCCTGGTTGGGTTGAAATAAAATCCTGCAAACCTGTCGATTTCACTCCCACGCAATAGACTAAACAACATGAAAGTACTCGTATTCATAAAAGCGACCAAAGAATCAGAAGCCGGCCAAATGCCCGATGAGAAACTCCTCACGGACATGGGCAATTTCAACGAAGAGCTCGTAAACGCCGGCATCATGCAGGCGGGAGAAGGTCTCCACCCAAGCTCAAAAGGCGTCCGCATCCACCTCAATGGCAGCGAACGAACGGTAATCGACGGCCCCTTTGCCGAAACCAAAGAACTCATAGCCGGCTTCTGGATATGGAAAGTGAAGTCGATGAAAGAAGCCATCGCCTGGGCCCGCCGCTGCCCCAATCCAATGATTGGCGAATCCATCCTCGAGATCCGCCCCGCCTTCGAAGCAGAAGACTTCGGCGAAGCCCTAACCCCGGAACTCCGCGAACAGGAAGACCGTCTCCGCAAGCAAACCGAAATCCTCTAGCTATACTCGAAGCAAGAGGTACCATGAGTCGAGTCGAGCATTTGGAGCAACAAATTGTCGAATTGGATCAAGACGAATTGCGAGCCTTGCGAGAATGGTTTATGCGGATGGACGCTGAACTTTGGGACCGCCAATTAGAGTCCGATGCCAGGAATGGAAAACTGGCGAGCCGCGCCGAAAAAGCCCTCCGCGACCATGAAGCTGGTCTCTCCAAAGAACTGTGATTCACAGGGCGTCTCCTGACTACTGGGCGTGTTATCGCCAATTACCGCCGGAAATTCAAACAACTGCAGATCGAGCCTTCGCCCGCATGAAAGTCGATCCCCGGCACCCTTCGATCCAACTCAAGAAAGTCGATAAATATTGGTCCGCCCGTGTAGGGCTACACCATCGGTCGCTGGCGATCAGCATCCCTAATGGCCTTCTTTGGTTTTGGGTAGGCACACACGCAGATTATGATCGACTCATTGGTTAGCTGTGGAGCGCCTCGATGCGGACGCTAGAGCTTTTTCGACTTGCCATCCAACTACTGCATTACCTGCAAGCCCAGGTGCGCCTCGAAAGCATCAAAGTCGCGATCCGAATGCAGCAATTGATACCCATGCTCAATGCACCAGGTTGCAATGAAGCAGTCGATCGTCTTGCGAACCGTCACGCCCCCTGAACGTAGCTTCCTGAAATTCTCCGCCGCCTGAATCGCAACTCTCTTGCCACCAAGCTCAACAAACTCAAGCGAACTCAGCAGCATCCGCGTTTTTTGAAATTCACGATCATTCAAAACGCCTTGCAACACTTCAGTGAGAATCAGATCCCCAATTGCCAGCTCTTGAGTTCCCAAAAGTGCTTCAAGCAAATCCACCTGCCGGCTAGATTTGCCTCTGAGATAATCCACCCAAACACTGGAATCAACCAGAATCAACGATCCGTCCTTAACGAATCTAGATCACCCTGCCAATCCACCTTCCCACGCAGTTGCCGCATCTCACTCTGCTTCCTAAGCCGCAACAGCGTCTGCAACCCCAATTCCACCGCTTCCCGCTTCGTCTTCAATCCTGTAGCCCGAAGAGTGTCGCGCATCAACTTGTCGTCGATTACAATATTTGTTCTCATGATGTGTACGCTACTTCTATTTTATACACATCACTTCCCCGCCTCCAAGGCAAAAGCCACAATACTGTCATCCGTAACCGGGTTATTAAAGAACCCACCCCCGGTCGACGTAATCACAACATACTGCCGCCCATCCTTACCCTGATAAGTCATCGGAGTCGCCTGCGCCGCCCCACCCAGCTTCGTACTCCACAACTCCTTCCCCGTCTTGGCATCAAAAGCCCGAAACCGCGAATCATCCGTAGCCCCGACAAACACCAGCCCCCCGGCAGTAGCAATCGTCCCGCCATTCCCAGGCCGCCCCGTATTCTGCTTACCCTCCGGCAAACCCTCGGTAATTCCCAGCGGCACCCGCCACGCAAACTCACCGGTATTCACATTCACAGCCGTCAACAACCCCCACGGCGGCTGCTGGCAGGGAATCTGTTGCGGCGACCCATCCTTGCCCGGAATGCTAAACCGTCCCCCACCGATCCCCTCATAAGGCCCCTCGGGATGTACCCGGTTCCCCACCCCACGCCCAAACGCCCGGCCCTCAGTCGAAGCCCGGTCCTTCACCCCGGTAACCTGACCCAGGTCGCTCGAATTCACAAACAGATAACCCAACTGCGGACTAAACGAAACCCCACCCCAATTCACACCACCATGATTGCCAGGAAACCTAACCCCCAACCGGTTGTAACTCACCGGTAAGTAAGGTCCACCTAACTCCACATCCTTCATCAAAGCCTTACAAGCTGCCTCAATCTCAGGACTAACCGTATTCACATCCTCAGCCTTCATCGACATCCTCGACAGCGGCGGCGGCTTCAGCGGAAACGGCTGCGTCTTCGAAGTCTTCTCCTGCGGCACCGCGCTCTGCTGCACCG
>JBKJUN010000364.1:0-3841 GCA_046590555.1 Bryobacter sp.
GGAGGGTGCCTTTGGGGGGCATCTCGTGATTGGCGATGCGGTCGTGGATGAGGACGAGGCGGTCTGTGGGTAGCGGTGTAGTGAAGTCGTGGCAGCCCTGGCAGTTTTGCTTGAGGAGTGGGGGCTGGGCGGCCAGGGTTGTGGCTAGCAGGAGGAGGATTGAGTTGCTAAGCATCTGGGCTGTCGGCTGGTTTTGTTGTATCACGAAGGCGGCGATTGAGCCAGGGGCCTAGGGTGAGTACTACGATTGCTCCGGTGAAGCCGATCCCTGCGTGCAGGAGCCAGAAAGCAGCGGGTGACATTTTTTCGTAGAAGCCGGCTATCCAGCCGATGACGTTGCTGGAGATGAAGAGTGTTAAGAAGGCGATGCCCATCATGGTGGAGTTAACGCTGGCTGGTGCGACGCGGGAGACGAGGGCGAGGACGGTGGGCCAGTTGTAGACGAAGGAGTAACCTATGCCGATGGTGTAGAGAAAGGGCCAAATTGGGTGGATTTTTGCACCGCTGTGCAGGTAGGAGACGGCAGCTAGCATGAGGTAGCTGCAAGCGGCCATAGTAGCGGCGATGGTGAATTTGTTGAAGTCTGTGGGTTCGCTGCCGCGCTTGGCTTGCCAGCGCCAGAGCATGAGCAGGAGTGGGGCGGCCGTGATGGAGGAGAGCGTTTCTGTTGAGAGGAACCAGGGGATGGGGATGGTGAAGCCGCCTAGTTTGAGGTCTGCGTGTTGTTGGAGCCAGATGGGGAAGGCGTTGAGTGACTGGAAGTAGCAGATGGTGTGAAAGATCGAGATGCTCAGGACTCCGGCCAGGAGCAAGAGTTTGGTTCTGTCGTTGGTGGTGAGGGTAGGGATTTGCTCGTGTTTAGATTTGATGCGGGCAGGCAAGTGTTTATAGCCGCTGAGGTATGTGGCGAGGCCGCAGAGCATGAAGACGCCGGCGACGGAGAAGGCGATGTGCCAGCCGTAGTACTTCGCGATCAAGCCGCAGCAGAAGGAGCCGGTGAAGGCGCCTACGTTGATTGAGGCGCTGAAGACGGTAAAGCCTTTGGAGCGGAGGATGATGTCGCCTGGCGGATAGAGTGCGCCGACTTGAGCGGTGATGTTGCCTTTTAGGAAGCCAGAGCCGAGAACGAGGCAGAGGAGGGCGAGTAAGAAGGATTGCTCGAAGGCCATGGCGAGATGGCCGATGGACATGAGGATGGCACCGAGGATGACGGCGTTGCGGTGGCCGAGCCAACGGTCTGCGATGAGGCCGCCGAGGACTGGAGTGAAGTAGACGAGGCCGCCGTAGAGGCCGAAAATGCGGGAGGCGAGGGCTTGTGTTGAGAGGGGGCCGGTGAGAGATTCGATTGCGGAGCGGAAGGCGGAGAAGCCGGCGATGTTGCCGGAGTTAGCCGGGAGGAGAAGGTGGTTGACCATGAAGAGCATGAGGAGGGCGGTCATGCCGTAGAAAGAGAAGCGCTCCCAGGCTTCTGTGAAGGCGAGGTAGAAGAGGCCTCGGGGATGGCCGAAGATTTTCTTAGAGTGGACCAAAGGGTTGGAGAAGAAAGTGTAACAGCTTAAGGCTTGAGGCTAAGCTGAGAGGCATGGGAAATGCGATTGTTGCTGTGCTGGCTCGCAAGGTGGACGAGGACCTGGTGCAGATTGAAGAGATGCTGGAGATGGCTCCAGAGGGTAAGGGCGAGTGGAGTCCGGATTGGCCTTCGGCTTCGGGGGAGGATCCTTTTAGCTTGGAGCGGCTTGAGAGGCATCTGGTAGAAGCTTGTGCGGGGTTGTGTGCATGCTTTTTGCGGCTGCATGGGGATCAGTTGCCGCACTTAGAGGCACTCAAGCCACGAGTGATTGCCAGTGAGGAGCCGCCGCTCGTGTTGATTGTAGCTTGCCGTATGCATATCGCAGAAGGGTTTGCGGTCACTGCCGATGCAGATCTGTCGAGACTGATCGTGACTTGGTTTTCGCCGCAAGGAGAACCTATTCTTGAGACGATGTTATCGAATTGGAAGCATATCAATCATCATGCTCATCAGTTGTTTTTGTACTTGAAGCTGCTGGGTGTGCCGGTGTCGACGCAGCATCTTTACAGGTTCAAGACTAGAGAATAAAGGCGCTTCATTCGCTGGCTCTGACTTCGGCCAAGGCGAGCTAGAAGGATGTCTGACAAATGACTTTCGATCTCAGGACTAATCAGGCCGACGCTGTCGAGATCCTGAAGGTGAACACGATCTTTGAGACGGTAGCTGGTGAGCTTCATGCGGACAAGATCTGAGACGGGGGCTATCAAGCGTGGCGGCATGCATGCCAAGTTTGGGCCTCTGGTAATAATTCCATAATATCGATGTCTTCTCTTGCGACTTGTAGCGGAGATTTGGATGATAGTTTTTTCGGAGATCCATTTGGCGACGATTCCTGACGTACGATTGGTGTTTGTCCGTAAAAGCCTATGAAGACTGCTGTTATTGATTCGCGCGCCCGCATTCTGTCACTGGACCAGTTTCGCGGCTATACCGTGGTGGGGATGTTTCTCGTTAATTTTATTGGCGGTTTTCAGGTTGTGCATGATGTACTGAAGCACCACAACACTTACAATTCCTATGCCGATACGATCATGCCGCATTTCTTTTTTGCGGTAGGGTTTGCGATGCGGTTGGGGATGCTAAAGGGGGCTGAGACCGGCACCATGGTGAAGCGGGGTCTGGGACTGGTGCTGCTGGGTTTGATGGTTTATGGGCTGGACGGGAATTACAAGACTTGGGCGTCGCTGACAGAGTTGGGCTGGTGGGGCTTTATCGAGAAGAGCTTTTTGAGGAGCCCGTTTCAGGCATTGACGCACATTGGCGTGACTTGCCTTTGGATTCTACCGGTGATGCGGAGGAGGAGCCGGGACTTGATTTTGTTTGGAGCGGGGAGTGGGTTGTTGCATCTGGCGCTGAGCGGGTGGTTCTGGTTTGAGTTTTTGATGCGGGTGAGGGTTATTGATGGGGGTCCGCTGGGGTTCTTGAGTTGGGCTGTGCCGACGCTTGCCGGGGCACTGGCCTATGACGCGGTGAAGAAGTATGGGGCTGAGATGGCTTTGCCGGTGTTGCTCAAATGGGGTGTGGTGTTGAGCGTAGTTGGCTATCTGATTTCTTGCGTACACGGAATGGAAGCGCCTCCGTTTTGGCCGCCGTGGAATGCGGTGGATCTTTGGACGATGACGCAGCGGGCGGGGAGTTTGTCTTATCAGACTTTTAGTGCTGGATTCTCGCTGCTGGTTTATGGCGGGTTTCTGTGGCTGGCCGATATTCGCAAGCCGGGTTTTGAATCTACGTTCTTTCGTACTTTTGGGACGAATGCGCTGGCCGGGTATTTGATCCACTCGATGGTGGGTGATGTTGTGCACAAGTTTGCACCGAAGGATTCATCGCTGCTGTGGGTCTGCCTGGCTACCGGGATTTACTTTTTGATCACCTGGAGTTTTGTCCGGGCGCTGGAGAAGCGCGGGGTTTTCTTGCGGCTCTAGGCAGTAATCGACTTCGCGATTGAGGTAGTAAGAGAGACCGTAGCGGAGGCCTCGGGAGGCGCCTTCAGGCAGGCAGGTGAGTTTGCTGTTTTTGGCGGAGACGGTGTTTGCCAGATTGGGATAGAGACTTAGTTTGAGCGTGCAGAAGGCGAGGATCGCGACGGCGATGACTGCCTTCTGCTGGTAACGATAGGCAAGCCAGGCGGCTATTGGAGTGGCGAGGAGCCAGGGCCAGGCGGTGTCGTTGAAGTTGGCCTTGCTCAGGCCATCGTCGATGGCGGTGGGGAGCCAGGGCGAGACTGTTGGGAGTGCGATGAGGAGGCCGGCTGCGAAGGCGTAGTGCCAG
>JBKJUN010000382.1:0-7075 GCA_046590555.1 Bryobacter sp.
CAGCAGATGAGGCCCGCGAACGCGTTGGAGGATCTTGCTGAACTTCTCGTCGCTGGAGACTTCGATGAGCATCCGTGAGGGACGGTCGGCGCGAGTCCAAAGTAGGGCGGAATCAGCAGCCGGGTCGCCCGACTGCGTGCCATGAGTGATTACCGGTCTTGAACTTTGAGCTCTAAGGAAAGCAGGAGCAAATAGTAGGGTTCGGCGTTTCATTGAGTCACCTTCTTGAGTAGTGCCTTAACTTTGTCGATGATGATTTCTTCAATCTCGCCCTTGAGAGGAGCAGGCATGCCGTAATACATGAAGCTGTCTTTGGCTTCGTAGCCGCCTTCTTCAACGATCTTCTTTGTCGGGATGTAGCACATGACGTCGTTTGAGTAGCCCATGACAAAGAGCTTGTCGTTACCGGTCTCGCGACGGAGGCGGAGACAATAGTCGACAACGACTTCGCCACCCATGGTGACGACGCTGGCCTGACCGAGCTTGATGGCCTGGATTGGATAGGCGAGATCGCGAGAGATGCTGCGGTTGTCCATCGCAGTCAGGATCACCTTGGCCCGGCTCACGACGTATCTGTTGGCCGACTTCAGATCTTCTTCAAAGTCGTTTCGACCGAATGGTTGGAAGGGCAGGTCGATCATCTGGTAACGGGAGCGGATGCGGCCTTTGAGCACTTCGCCTTTGCGACCGGCGCTAGCGATGACCGACTCGGCCAGTTCATGGCCGTGGGTCTTTGCGTGCTCGAGCGAGCTACGTGGGTAGGGGTTTTGATCTCCGCCGCAACCACTCGTAAAGAGGGCAACGCTGCCGGGGAACTTAGCTTCAACCTCGGCTTGAGCGAAGCCTGCATAGTCGCCGCTGAGTTGGTAGAACTCGCCAGTAAGTGTCGTATTGTGGCAGGAGTAACCAAAGAGGATGGCAGTTAGTTGGCCTTTGGCATCGCGGATACGGAGTGTTGGTACGGCGTGATCGGTGGGGCCTTTTCTTTCCGGGTTGCGACGGTAGCTGGCGAAGTTTGCCTGGCCTAGATCGTACTCTAGCTGCGCAGGCTTCAAGTTGCCGATAGCAGTGCCAATCAGATCAACCGTTTGGCCGACCAGCTTGCGAGTAAAGGCATCGACCTTGGCTCGCTCGACGGCGGAGAAGAAATACATAGAGGATAGGTTGGGCCAGACGACAGGGCCGCTGTGGGTGTGCGAGGCGTTGAGGACGAGTTGCGAACGCTCCAGCTTGTACTCTTTGAGCGCTGCGATTGCAATCTCTTCGGCAACGCTTTTGGGGAAGCCGATGATGTCGGCGCTGACAAAAACAATGCGGCCTTTGTGGCCATCGTCTATGGCCAGGGCCTTGGCGTGAAGGGGCATGAGCACGCCTTCGCTGGGCTTGGTGCGGGCAGCGTAGCCAGCCATCCAGATGGGGCCATCCGGTGTGATGTCCACCTTGGCAGCGCCAGCCTGCCAGGACTGGGCCATCACAGTAGTAGCGAGCAAGAGAGTCAACATCAATTCACCTCCGGGATGACGAGTGGGGCAATTTCAATGGGGACGAGGCCGATCAAGCGGCGACCGGCTTCGAGGCGTAAGACCTTGGGGCCAGAACCGAGCGAGACCGGCAGACGGAAGTTGATTTCGTGGCGCGGGGGCATCGGGTCTGTACAGAGAATCGAGTAGTCGTAGGCGGGAACACCATCGACGCTGGCTAGCAGAGTCTCGGGCTCGAAGAGCTCTTCGACGAAGAGCTTAACGCTGCCACTGACGATGCGGGTGCCGGACATATAGTCGAGGCCGTCGACGGCTTCGACCAGTCTGGGCACGGCCGGTGGCGCAGGGATGATGCGGAAGACGCTCTCGGCCAGACACACGTCGCCGAGTTTTAACTCAACTGGTTGCAGACCTGTTGAGAGGCATTTGGGCAGGACTGCATTCAGTTGGACAAGGCCATCCATTTCGGGGGCACTGAGATAGGTGAGTCTGGCGGACTGGCCACCGACTGTGAGCGTGAGTTGCAGGAGGTCGGCGGTGACTGGCAGGTTCTCGATCCAGAGCGAGACGGCAGCATAGCGGCCTCGATTGGGAGCAACGGGTTCGCTCGATTCACTGTTGGTGATGCGGCGGATGCGCGGGGTTCCTGCAACGGTTAGTTCAGGGCCGGGCTTGCGGATTGTGACCCACATGTACTGTGTCTTGACTGCTTCGAGGGCAAGTAGGCGCAGGCCGAAGCTAGCAGCATAAGCGCGGATCTCTTCGGCTTCGATGGAGCAGCCGTGCCAGGTCTCGGCAGCAGTGCGGGCGGCAACAAGGTTGTTGGCCTGGAAGCGCATGAGTCCACCGGGCTTGAGAACACGGGCGGCATCGGCGAGGTATGAGAAGACCACTTCCTTTGAGGGGATGTGCTGGAAGACGGCGTAGCTATAGATGAAGTCGAAGCTGTCGTCGGCGAAGAGGCGCAGGTCGGCTCCACTGCAGACATGAGGATGGGCATGTGGGATCGGCTTGAGGCGTTCTTTGGCTAGCGCGATCATTTCGTCTGAGACATCGACACCGTGGATCTCACCGAAGATGCTGGAGAGCGGCTTCATGAGGCGGCCGGGGCCGCAGCCGATCTCTAGAGCACGGCGGGCGCGCGGATTGGTGCCTGGCAAGCCACGCTTCAGTTCACGTTCAAAACCGCGCAGGACGTCGCTGGCGGTAGAAAGGAATTCCTCTTCGTCCTGTTCGTGGCGGCCGAAGGCGACGTAGTAGTGGGCGTCTTCTTTGGCGCGGCGATTCCAGTCATCGCGCATTTGTTCTTCGACGCTCATTTTTTGATTTTCCTTTCTGCGTCGACACAGATGTTCTGTTCGACTTTCAATTTGGTTTTGGGGATGGCGGGTGAATAGCCGATGCAGCGATCTTTCATTTTGTAGCCGGTGATGAGGTTGTTTTCCACGACGATGTTGCTCGCCGGGTCGGGGCGCTCGGCCCCTTTCCCAAAGTAGATGCCACTGCGCAGCAGGTCTGGCTCGTCGGCACCAAAGTAGCATTCAGCGCCCCTGCCATGGCTCTCGGTACAGCTTGAAGTATTGAGGAAGCGCATGCGGTTCTTGCGAACGATGTGGTTTCTTCCGATCAGGAAGATGCCGCCATACTTCATGCCTTCGATCTCGTTGTCCTCGATCAGGATGTCTTCACTTCTCATGTCGGGATTAGTGTTGTTGAGCACGATCCCGAAGTGGCCCTGCGGATAGGCGGTGGCTGGTTTGGCGTTGTAGCAGCGGTTGGAGAGGATCTCACCGTGGTGAAAACCGTCGAGGTCAAGACACTTGCCGTTGACTTCCTGAATCAGGTTTTCGGCATACAAGCTCTTGTCGACATTGCCCGCCGTGTCGATGCCGACCGGGATGCCGCCGTTGGCTATATCCACCAGCTCAACGGGGTAGCCAATGTTGACCATCACGTTTTTGAGGACGCGGATGTTGGTGGCATGACCGACCTGGATCGCGTCACGGGCACTGCCGTTGACTTCGTTCTCCTGGATGAGGCCATCGCGGTTGCGAGGACTCTCATAACGGGAATGTGTCCAGATGGCGTTGCCGCGGATGCCCCGGAGTTTGACGAAGCGGATCTCAAAGTCGGCAGTGCCTTCTTCGAGGAGGATGCCACCGGTTGTATTGTTCTTGCCCTTGTCGTCTCGCGAGCCTGAGAACTCGATGCGGGCAGTCTGGATACGGACGCGGCTGGACCTGGAGATGAGGATGGGGAAGTTGACCACATTCCGGATCTCGATGTCGCGAAGGATCACGCCCACACAGTTGTCGATCAGGATGCCGTTCAGAGGATAGAAGTCTGAGAAGGCCTTGTCGTAGGGAGCAATCGGAAAGCTGCGGTCGAGTTGCTGACGGTTGCCGTCGAGCTTGAGCCGCTGGATGCTCAGGTCTTTGAGGCCGCGAGCGATGATCAAGGCGGGGCCTTTGAAGTTCGCCGAGGCCTTAAGGGTAGAGCCAGAAGGAGCACCGAGGATCTGGGCACTTTCTTCAATGACCATGGGCTGATCAAGCACGGTGATGCCGGGCTTGAGGGTGATCTCTTTGGCCGCGAAGGCGAGCATCGCTATGCTAAATACAATGTCCATTCGCTTTGACAAGTTTAGCGTCAGTGCCCCGGCCGGGAGTTGGATCGGTATCGTTGGCCACGGAGAATCAGGAATTGCAGATGTTTTGGCAGCGGCAACGCACGCTTGCCAGAACCTGAGTGCACTGGAGTTGCCAGAGCGGCTGCGGTGGTTGGCCGAAGCCGAAAGAGTAAGAAGGAGTGGCGGCGTTGTGATCGCTGGAGCGAGCGACCCGGAGATGCTGCGGAATCTGGCAGACGAAATCTGGTGGCTCGACGGCGGCCAGATGGTAAAGCGTGGCGATGCAAAAGAAGTCATAGAGGCATACCTCAAGAGTGTTTATTCCTCGATACCGGAAATGACCCCGAGTTTGCGGCGGGGCGATGGGCGGGCCGAGATTGTGTCGATCGAAGTGCTCGATAGCGGTGACAAGCCGACTGCACTGATTGCCAGCGGGCAGCCGGCGGCGATTCGCGTGGTGGCGAAATATGCTGCTGCAGTGGCTGACCCGGTGATCGGGATTCTGATTAGGACCCGGATTGGCTTTGAAGTGTATGGCACCAATACCGAGCTTGAGAAGTTGAAGCTGGGACCTGTTGAAGCTGGCCAGACGCGGACCGTGACGTTTCGATTTAATTGTCAACTTTGCCCGCAGAGCTACACGATTACGGCTGCCTCACATGACCCGGACGGGGTATGGCACGAATGGATGGAAGACGCGATCAGCTTCGCGGTCTCCGATACGCGATACACGGCGGGTGTAGCGAACTTGAGAGCGCGAGCGGAACTTTCTTAAACGCGATAGCGTATCCGTAGTATGTTCTGCACAAAATGCGGTGGTGCAATTGAAGAAAACGCGGGCTTTTGCCCGCGCTGTGGGACCCCCGTTTTAGCGGGAGCAGCCCCTAAATCCACAGTTGAAAAGAAGCTGGTGCGCCCACAAGGCGACAAGTGGATTGCCGGAGTGTGCCAGGGCTTTGCCCGGTACTTCGGCGTAGATGTCACCCTTGTACGCCTTATCTGGCTAGCGACAGTGATCCTGGCCGGTACCGGGATCTTGATCTATATCATCTGCTGGATTGTTATCCCTCAAGAGTATTCAACGTAGAGAATCGCTGTGCCTCGTAGGCGGCGATCGCATCGTTGTTCTTGAGAATGAATCCGAGTTCGTCGACGCCTTCGAGCAGGCATTGCTTGGAGAAGCTATCGACGGGAAATTCTGCCTTGGTGCCGTCGGCAAGAGTGATCGTTTGTGAAGCGAGATCGACGTGAACGCTTGAGTCTGGCATCGAGAAAAGCTTTTTGTGGATTTCGGGGCTCACGACGATGGGGAGCAGACTGTTCTTGAGCGAGTTGCTCTTGAAGATGTCAGCGAATGAGGTGCTCAGAATGGCGCGGAAGCCGAACTGGGTAAGAGCCCAAGGAGCGTGTTCGCGCGAGCTGCCGCAACCGAAGTTGTCGCCAGCGAGCAGGATCTTGAGGCCCTTGGACGACTCCTGATTGAGGATAAAGTCTGGCTTGGGTGTGCCATCAGATTCATAGCGCCAATCGTTGAAGAGCAAGTCACCCCAACCTTCCATATCGGTCTTTTTGAGGAAGCGTGCGGGGATGACCTGATCGGTATCGATATTGTCGATGGGCATGACGACCATGCGGCTGTCAAAGGGTAAGAATTTTTCCATGGTTAGTTGCCTCCCAACATGGTGCGGACATCGGTGACTTTGCCAGTGATGGCGCTGGCGGCTGCGGTGAGGGGGCTGGCGAGGAAGGTGCGGCCACCCTTGCCCTGACGGCCTTCGAAGTTGCGATTCGAAGTGGAGACGCTGTACTGACCAGGGCTGAGCTGATCGCCGTTCATGGCGATGCACATGCTGCAGCCGGCTTCACGCCATTCGGCACCGGCGGCGCGGAAGATTTCGTGGAGGCCTTCTGCTTCGGCCTGACGCTTGATCTGCTGGGAACCGGGGACGACCATGACACGAACGTTTTCAGCAACCTTACGACCCTTGAGGATCGAGGCGGCGCTGCGGAGATCGCTCATACGGGAATTGGTGCAGGAGCCGATGAAAACTACATCGATCGGGTGACCGAGAAGGGGCTTGCCTGCTTCGAGTGCCATGTAGGCGAGAGCCTTCTTCAAACTGTCGCGCTCCAGAGCGTCGGTAATGTTGCCAGGATCAGGCACGGAACCAGTGATGCCCATGCCCATGCCGGGATTGGTGCCGAAGGTGATCATTGGCTCGAGAGCGGCGCCGTCGATCGAGATCGTGCGGTCGTAGGTTGCGCCATCGTCGGTGGGAAGCGTCTTCCAGTAAGCGACGGCGGCATCCCAATTCGCGCCCTTCGGCGAGTAGGTACGGCCCTTGAGATATTCAAAAGTTGTTTCATCGGGAGCGATCAAGCCAGCTCGGGCACCGGCTTCGATCGACATATTGCAGACGGTCATTCGCTCTTCCATCGAGAGGTTGCGGATGGTAGAACCACAGAATTCGAAGACGCAGCCAGTGCCGCCGCCGATACCTATGCGAGCGATCAGGGCCAGAATGATGTCCTTGGCACCGACGCCGGGGGCTAGCTTGCCTTCAACCAGAACCTGAAAGGACTTGGAGGGGCGCTGCAAGAGGCACTGGGAGGCGAGGACGTGCTCAACTTCGCTGGTGCCGATGCCGAAGGCAAGAGCGCCAAATGCACCGTGTGTTGCAGTGTGGCTATCGCCGCAGACGACCGTCATGCCGGGCTGGGTGAGGCCATTTTCCGGGCCGATGACGTGACAGATGCCTTGCTTGTCGCTCTGGAAGCCGAAGCAGGGGATGCCGAACTCGCTTGCGTTGCGTTCGAGCTTTTCGACCTGGCTCCTGGCGATGGGGTCGAGAATCGGCAGGTTGCGCGGAGTGGTGGGGGTTGAATGGTCTGTAGTCGCGAAGGTGAGATCAGGACGACGGACTTTGAGATCACGGCGACGGAGGCCGTCGAAGGCCTGGGCGCT
>JBKJUN010000492.1:0-4916 GCA_046590555.1 Bryobacter sp.
GTGCGCCGGAGAGGACGGGGTTGAGCTCGATGGCTTTTTCGTAGGCGGCGATGGCTTCGCGCTTGTCGGCACCGGAGGTTTCGATTTCGAGGGCGCGCTGGAACCAGACTTCGGCATCGGCGAGGGTCTTGCGAGCATTGGTGTTGTTGGTGGCCGGGAAGGTGAGGAGGCGGCGGAGTTCGGCTTGGTCGAAGTCGAGGAGGAGTTGGCCGGAAAGGGCTTCCATTTTCTTACCTTCGGTTTGGACGCGGATGCGTTTACCTTCGACGTAGACGCGGAGTTCTTTGAGGGGATTGGTGGAGCCGGCGAGTTTGCCGTGGACACTTTGGAAGACGGCGGTGAGTTTGGCGGGGGAGACGCCGAGTTCTTTGAGGCGGGCGAGAACGCGGAGTTCGAGGAGATCTTCGAAGGCGTATTCGTCTTTGGGGGTGAGAAGACCCTGACGCTCCCAAGCCTGGACTTGCCGGGAGGTTAAGTCACACTGGCGGAGGGCTTGGGCTCTCGTCCATGTATCTTTTTGGGGTTGGGATTTTTTAAGAGGCTTAGCCGCCACAACTGGATGCGAGTTTAGCATGTGCGACCCAGTTGTGGCGGTGTTTTGAGGCTAAAGGCCCATGATACGGCGATTGCGGGCGGCGTCGCTGGCGGCGCCGGCGAAGTCGTCAAAGGCCTTGGTGGGGACGCTGATCAGGTGAGAGGCGATGAAGGGAGCGCCTTCGGCTGCACCTTGCACGCTGTCTTTGAAGCAGCATTCCCATTCGAGGACGGCCCAGCTATCGTAGCCAGCGGCGGTGAGACGGGAGAAGATTTGTTTGAAGTCGACCTGCCCGTCGCCGAGGGAGCGGAAGCGGCCTGGGCGTTCTTTCCAGCCGAGGTAGCCGCCGTAGACGCCGGACTTGGCGCTGGGGCGGAATTCGGCGTCCTTGACGTGGAAGGCCTTGATGCGGCTGGCGTAGACGTCGATGAAGCCGACATAGTCGAGGCACTGGAGGATGAAGTGGGAGGGGTCGTAGTTGATGTTGACGCGGGGGTGGTTGCCGGTGGCTTCGAGAAACATTTCGAAGGTGGCACCGTCGTAGAGGTCTTCGCCGGGGTGGAGTTCGTAGGCGATGTCGATGCCGTGCTGGTCTGCAAAGTTGAGGATGGGGAGCCAACGGGTGGCGAGTTCTTTAAAGCCGTCTTCGACGAGGCCTGCGGGGCGCTGGGGCCAGGGGTAGAGGAAGGGCCAGAGGAGAGCACCGGAGAAGGAGGGCGATACGGTGAGGCCCATGTTGGCGCTGGCCTGGATGACGTACTTCATCTGCTGGATGGCCCATTCGCTGCGGGCTTTGGGATTGCCGCGAACTTCCGGTGCGGCGAAGCCGTCGAAGAGTTCGTCGTAGGCGGGGTGAGAGGCGACAAGCTGGCCCTGGAGGTGGCTGGCTAGCTCGGTGACGGCGAGGCCGTTGGTCTGGCCCTTGATTTCGTCGCAATAGGTTTTGGATTCTGCGGCTTTCTTGATGTCGAGGATGCGGGCATCCCAACTGGGGAGCTGGATGCCGGCATAGCCGTGGCCTTTCATATAAGCGGAGATGTCTGGAAGGTTGTTGAAGGGCGCTGCGTCACCCATGAACTGGGCGAGGAAGATTGCCGGTCCTTTGATCTGAGTAGGAAAAGTCTGTGCCATATTCGCTATCCATCCTATGCTGTGGACAAGGCTGTGTCGAGATTGCTATAGTGAGAAAGTTGTGCGGATGCGCTTCGCTGCTTTGTTGTGTCCTGAATTTCGATTTGAGGGTGCGAACGCAGACTTTATCCGCCGCCAAGGATTCTCACTCAGATGCCGAAGAGAACATTTCAACCGAATAACCGCAAACGCGCCAAGACGCACGGTTTCCGTAAACGCATGAAATCAAAAGACGGTCGCAATGTGCTGGCCCGTCGCCGCGCCCGTGGCCGTTGGAAGCTGACCGTGTCGGACGAACGTCCGGTGCGCGCTGCCCATAGTGTTTAATTTTTTCAAGATCTAGCCTCCTTTAAGATCTGGTTTTGTCTGATCACCTCCTGCCGGAGTTAGCGAACTAGCTAATTCCGGCATTTTCTTTTTCGGGAATCAGTATGTCGGACTATCCAAAATCGGTACGAATTTTACGCCCGCAAGAATTCCGGCAGACCTACGATGAGGGGATGAAGCATTCCTGTGCGCTGTTTGCGGTATTTTATCGTCGGCGTGAGGGGGTGGAGGCGGCGCGGTTTGGGTTTACTTGTCCGCGGGCGCTGGGTAAGGCGGTAGTGCGAAACCGGATCAAACGACGGCTGAGGGAATGTGTGAGACTAAGAAGAGAACGTTTCCCGTTCGGCTTTGATTTGGTGTTCAATCCTCGAAAGGCGCTGCTTGATGCGCCCTGGAGCGAAGTCGAGCGGCACGTTGAGAAATTGCTGCAGCGCCTTGAATCTCAAACCAAA
This sequence comes from Bryobacter sp., assembly GCA_046590555.1. Classification (GTDB taxonomy): domain Bacteria; phylum Acidobacteriota; class Terriglobia; order Bryobacterales; family Bryobacteraceae; genus Bryobacter. The sequence continues at coordinate 2,446 of JBKJUN010000492.1, forward strand.
CCTGTACCTACTGAACCAGCACCGTGCGACTCCTCCTCATCGCCATCCTGAAGATTTATAAGCGCGTGCTCTCTCCCATGCTGCCCTCCGCCTGCCGGTTTCACCCCACCTGTTCTGTCTATGCCATGGAGGCAATCGACAAGCATGGTGCGTTGCGGGGAACTGGTATGGCGATTTCCCGTATCTGTAAATGTCATCCGTTTCACGCGGGTGGCTTTGACCCTGTCCCCTAACGAATTCATATAAGTAGATCCCGAAACACTCAATGGCTCAAGAAATCAAGCTCCCCGGAGCGCCCAATCAGGAACCGGGTATGGAAAAGAATCTGCTCATCGCATTTGCGCTGATGGGTGTGGTGATTTTCGGTACGCAATATTTAATGCCGCAGCCGGAACCGGCTGCGGTCAAGAAGGAAGAGAAGAAGGCGGATGCACCGACTGCTCCTGCCGCTGCTGCTGCTCAGATTGCGGCATCGCCGGCTGGCACTCCTGTTGCTGCCGTGAGTGCTTCGAAAGAAGAAGTGTTCCGGATCGAGACCGATTTATACAGGGTGGAGTTCTCGAACAAGGGTGCGGTTGCGACTTCCTGGATTCTGAAGAAGTTTAAGGATAGTGGCGGGAAGCCGTTGCAGTTGGTGCATCAGGCTGGGACGGCCAAGGTTGGGTATCCGTTTGCGATCCAGTTGAACGGCAAGGACATGAACCCGAACCTGAACTGGTATTTGTTTGCGGCCAAGCCGGCGGCTGACGGGCTGGGTATTGAATTTCAGTATGCGAACGGGAATAACAAAGCGCGGAAGGCGTTCCGTTTTCGCAAGGATCAGTATGTCGTGGATGTCGAATCAGACCTGATGCTGAATGGTGCGGCGGTGCCGCACAACCTCGCCTGGCGCGGTGGCTTTGGCGATCATAAGGCGTTTAACGCGCATTCGCTGGGGACGACGGTTCGCTACGTTTCATCGACGGACAAGCTTGAGACTAAGGCAGCTTCGGACGCGGCCAAGAGCTGGTCGACGGACAATGGGAACTTTTTCTTTGCCGGGATTCAGGATCAGTTTTTCGCTGCCGTTGCGGTGAATCGAAGTGGTTTGAATGTCGAGCTGCAGACGACTTCGGATACGTTTGTGCCTGAGTCAGATACAGACAAGAAGGAACAGCCGAATATCGGAATGGCTGTAGGCGGGGCGTCGAACAACAAAATGGCCTTCTTTATTGGCCCCAAGGATCTGGATATTTTGACGCTTGTCGATCCGCGGCTGGAGAAGATGGTGGACTTTGGCACCTGGTTTGGAATTGTGGCCAAGCCGTTATTCTTTGCGCTCGACTATGTAAACAAGAATTTCATTCACAACTATGGCTGGTCGATTATCGCGGTGACGGTGATTATCAATTTGCTGACGCTGCCGCTGAAATTGTCGAGTATGAAGTCTATGCAGAAGACACAGCTGATTCAGCCGGAACTGCAGAAGATCAACGACAAGTACAAGGGCATCGCGATGACGGATCCGCGAGCGTCCAAGAAGAACGAAGAAGTGATGGAGCTGTACAAGAAACACGGAGTGAATCCGGCGGGAGGGTGTTTGCCGCTGATGCTGCAGATGCCGTTTCTGATTGGTTTCTATTCAGTGTTGAGTGTGGCTATTGAGATGAGACAGGCGCAATGGTTGTGGGTGGGTGACCTCTCGCAGCCGGAAACGATCCCGATCCGTCTCTTGCCGGTGATGATGGTGGCGACGCAGTTTTTGCTGCAGAAGATGACGCCTGCTTCGGGTATGGACCCGCAACAACAGAAGATTATGTTGTTCATGCCATTGATGTTCGCGTTTATGTTCTACGGAGCATCGTCTGGACTGGTGTTATACTGGCTCACTGGCAACGTGTTTGCCATGCTTCAGCAATATGTCTTTAGCAAAGTCAAACCGGCTCCAGTAACGCCGCCGTCGCAAGCGGTCGTCAACGTAAAGAAGAAGAAGTAAAATTTCAGCCAGGACCCGGGCAGTGCGGAACACATGACGCGAAAATACCCTATCGAACAATACGAAGACAAGATCGGCGATTTTCTGGACGTTCTACTGGACGCCATTGATATCGATGTCGATTACGAGTTTGTGGAAGGTGCCTCAACCTATCCCGAAATCGAGAACCCAGACATCGTGGTCAAATTCAGTGGCCCAGAATCTGAGCTACTTCTGCAGAACAAGGCAGAGCTGCTTTTGGCTCTGGAACATCTGACGATGGAAATGTTGCGATTGCCGCATGAAGACCATTCGTTGATCGTGTTTGACGCGAGCGAATTCCGTCTGCTGCGGATTGAAGAATTGCGATTGGCCGCGCAGACGGCAGCGGACAAGGTGAAGTCGGGCGGGGTTCCGTTCTTTTTCAGCCCGATGAGCAGCCGCGAGCGCCGTATCATTCACATGACGCTGCGTCCGGAAACGGAAATCCGCAGCGAGAGCGTGGGTGTGGGTGGTG
>JBKJUN010000549.1:0-1726 GCA_046590555.1 Bryobacter sp.
CCGGCGTTTTTCGCATGCCCTATCTGAAACCCGGCATATATAAGGTGACCGCGTCGAAGTCAGGTTTTCGCTCGTCGGCCGTCGAAGGCATCACGCTCCGCGTAGCTCAAACGCTCACTGTCGACTTCAAGCTGGATATCGGGCAGGTGAGCGACAGCATATCGGTTTCCGCTACGCCCCCGCTGATTGAGACTGGCACAGCTGAAATTGGCCGCTATGTTTCCGAGAAAGAGTTCGATACGTGGCCTGTGGCTGTCGCTGATGGCCGCCGTCAGATCCAATCCTTTATCTTCCGAAGCCTGCCGGGCACTGTGGGCGGTGAATTCCGGGGTTCGATCAACGGTGGACAACCCTACTCGCACGAAATTCTAATCGACGGTATGGCGCTCGGCCGCTTTGACCTGCAGGGCGGGTCGAATAATGAGATGTCGCCTTCGGCTGAGGCGGTGAGTGAATTCAAGCTGCAGACCGGCACGATGGGGGCCCAGTATGGTGGCGGACAGACTGCGGTGGCGAACTTCGCGTTGAAGACGGGCACCAACGAATTGCACGGCACGGCGTATTACTACGGCCAGAATGACGTCCTGCGCGCCAATAGCTTCAACTTCAACGCCATCGGACGTGCGCGCAACCCCTTCAAGCTTTCCAATTACGGCGGCTCGATCGGCGGGCCGGTGATGATCCCGAAAATCTACAACGGCAAGAACAAGAGCTTTTTCCATTTCACTTACGAAACTACGCGCGTGCGCGACTACTCGGCGGGCGGATTTATCACGCTGCCCACGGTCGATTTCAAGCAAGGCAACTTCGCCCGGCTACTGAGTTCGGCAGGCACCAACGATGCGCGATCCGGAACGGCTGTAGGTAGCGATGCGCAGGGACGGACGGTGCAGTTTGGCCAGATCTTCGACCCCGCTACGACGCGTTCGGTGAACGGGCAAACGGTAAGGGATCCTTTCCCAGGTAACACTGTGCCGCAAGGCCGCTGGAGTCCGGTGGCGGCGAATATTCTCAAGCTGGCACCCATCACCGATCCGATTAACAGCAACCTGCTCAACAACATGGTGTCGCTGGGCGCATGCTGTCCGGTTTTCGACGAAAAAATGTACACCATAAAGGGCGACCACGTTATCAACTCGAAGCACAACATGTCGGTCTCGTTCAACCACAACGACCGCGTGCGCAATAATTCCCCAGGCGGACGGTGGGGCGGACCTCCGGACACTCCCACGAACGTCTTCCAGTTGCAGAAGACCCCTGGCTACATTGCACGCTTCAGTGAGAACTGGAGTATCTCGCCGAGGATCCTGAACCACTTTGCACTGGGCTACAACCGCTTTGGCAACTTTAACGAATCCGTCTTTGTGGATCAGGATTGGGCTTCGAAGATCGGCCTTAAGAACACCGCTCCCACCACGTTCCCGGCGCTGGTTTTCGGCGGGCAGCCGATCCTGGGCGGCGGCATTGGTGCCGGCGGACGCTTGGGCAGCGAATCGCGCGGCTTGAGCCAAAACGGCTCCTGGATCATTCAGAACGATTTGACCATCATCCGCGGTAAGCATAGCTTCAAGACCGGATTCGAGTATCGCGCTTACTACCAGAACGTGCGGGGTAAGAGCGGTACTGGACAATTCAACTTCTCGCCGACACAGACGCAGCAGCCGGGCTTCGCCACGCAGACAGGCCATGCGTTTGCGAGCTTCCTGCTGGGCGCAGTGGATTCCTC
>JBKJUN010001010.1:0-4280 GCA_046590555.1 Bryobacter sp.
CTGGATCAAGATCCTCACCAAAATCGAGAAGCGATGGAAGCCAACCAAAATCATCCCCGGCCACGGCAAATCCGGCGGTCCTGAAATCCTCCGCGGCCAAATCGAATACTTCGAGGCAATTCAGAAATCGGTAGCTACCCAAGTCAAAGCAGGCGCAACCAAAGACACTCTCAAGTCACCCGACCTCCCACCCAACCTGAAGCCCTGGGCCGGCGACGGAATCAAAGCCCAACTTGCCAACTTTTTCGAAGAAGCCAAAACCAGGAAACCCGCCGGCAGTCGAGTCCCCTAACCCAACCGGAACTCCTTAGCCAAATACCGGCCCCAACTCCGCAACTCGTCTTCCCGGCTCGCTCTCCATTGCGCCGACAGCGTGGCTAAATCCCCACGTCGCGATAACACCTCGCGCGCCAATACATTCGGGCCGTTAATCCGCGTCGCTGCTTCCATCAACTCCTCAATCGGCGTCGCATCATTTAACTTCAGGCCGTGCCAGATCTCCGCAAAGCCACGCAACACCGCAGGCAACTCCGCCGGAGGCGATCCCTCTGGCACACCCAGCGCAACCAACCGCGCCCGGTTCCAACCCCGCTCCTGAGCTCCAACCATCGCCTGCAATCCTGCCCTGTCCACCACCCTTACATCGCCTCCAACCAACACCCGCTCTCCATCCACAGAAGTCAATCGCGGCCAGGCCCCCACCCAGGCCGCAACCGCACCGCTCAGCACAACCGGCTCGTATCCAATAAACTGCACATCATACGGTTGTGGTTCTTCGACAATTGCTTCCGACAATCCCAATGCCCCACACTTCATGCAGGCCCGCATCTCGACACGTCCAGGCAACTCCTCAAGCACCGCCAACTCCAGCCCTTCGTCGCAGCCACAATCAACCACACGGGTAAGTAATGTCACACCTTATCATCCTCTACAATCGGCTCCGTCTCAACGCCCGCGCCGTCGCTTTCGGTCTCTTGGCCACCCTTCTCTCAATCGCCCTCTATTCGGCCTTCTTGATTTGCGCCTATCTCCTCGGTAGTCTCCCAGTCGATCTCTGGCACCACTCTGAGCAACCCTTATGGGCTGCTATCGAGTCCGTCTACAGGCGTGTCGCCATTGTCTTCGCCCAGGGCGAAGAAGCAGATTCCTTCGCCCATTTCCCTGATGTCTTGGCCTCCTGGCTCTCCCTAGTCGCTGGCGCTGCCCTGGCCCGCAAAAGAACGAATAGCCAAGTGGCGATAAACTGTCCTCATGCCGCTTCCTCCCACTCCAGACTGGGCCAAACTCACTGCCGCCACCTACCCTCACCTCTCAGAAGCTGAACGCGAAGCCCTAACCAAAATCTGGGCCACCAACTACCAGAACTTCCTTCCTCTCAAATCGCTAATCACCGGCGAACTCGATCCCGACTCGACCTTCGACCCAATCGCCTCAGGCAGCACCGGAGAACAAAACTAGATGACCCTCATCGAAGCCGCCGCCCAACTCCGCGCCAAAAAAGTTTCGAGCCTCGAGCTCACCATCCAATCCCTCGAACGCTCGAAACTCCTGCAACCCAAGCTCAACGCCTTCCTCACCTTTACCGAACAGGAAGCCCTCGCCGCCGCAAAACTTGCTGACGAAAACTTTGCCAAAGGCATCGATCACGGCCCACTTCAGGGCATCCCCGTCGCAGTCAAGGATCTCTATTACACCAAGGGCACCCGCACCACTGGCGGCAGCAAGATCTTCAAAGACTTTGTCCCCACCTACGACGCAGCCGTCGTAGAAAAGCTCAAAGCCGCCGGTGCCGTCCTCACCGGCAAACTTGGCATGCACGAACTCGCCTTTGGTATCACCTCCAACAACGCCCACTACGGCCCCATCCGCAACGCCTGGGACCCCACCCGCATCCCCGGCGGCTCCTCTGGCGGCTCCGGTGTCGCCGTCAGCTCAGGCATGGTCTTTGCAGCCATGGGCTCTGACACCGGCGGCTCTATTCGTATCCCGGCCAGCTACTGCGGTACAGCCGGCATCAAGCCCACCTACGGCCTCGTCTCCCGCTATGGCACCATGCCCCTCGGCTTCACCCTGGATCACATGGGGCCGTTAGCCCAAACCTCCCGCGATTGTGCTGCCGTCCTCAACGCCATCTCCGGTCCCGACCCCCGCGATTCCTACTCAGCCAAATCCTCCTTCCCACCCATCGACATCCCAGCCACCCCAGACCTCACCGGCTTGCGCATCGCCTTCAGCGAAGAATTCCTCCTCGAAGACGTCGACCCCGAAATTCGCGCCATGGTCCAAACTGCCGTCAGGTCCTTCCACGAATGGGGTGCTACTACTCTTGAGCTCAAACTCGGCTGGCTCCGCGACGTAGTCGCCATTAGCCACGTAATACTACCCGCAGAAGCCGCTAGCGTCCTTGAGCCTCACCTTTCCCGTCGCGACGATCTCGGTCCAGAAATTCGCCCCCTTTTTGAGGCCGGCCGCCTCATCCCAGCCGTCGATTACCTCCAGGCCCAAAAGCTCCGTCGCCTCTACCGTGCCAAAGCTGAAAGTTTACTCTGGCAACATTGCGATATCCTCATTGCTCCCTCGACAGCGATCACTGCCCCCAGAATCGGCGAGCAAACCGTCACCCTCGCCTCCGGCAAACAACTCGAAGTTCGCACTGCATCCACTCTGCTCGTGCGCGCCTTCAACGTCCTCGGCACCCCTGCTCACTCTGTCGTTGGCGGGTTTCACTCCAATGGCCTCCCCATGAGCCTCCAACTCATCGCCCGGCCCTTCGCCGATGCCAAAGTCCTTCACGCCGGCGCACGTTTTGAACAAGAGACAGGTCACTATCGTATGAAACCTCCTATCTAGTCGTAGACCTAAGTGAAATAACCTACGACATTTCTCTAAACCCGCCCTTGAATCTGGCCGATAGTCCTTTTGAGGAATGCTCATGTCGGCCAATCGCTTATTTGTCTGTGAAGCTCAGCCCGTAGTACTCGAAGGGTTGGCCAGAATCTTGGCCGATGCCCCAGACTTCGAACTCGTCGGCACTTCCCCCCATCCCACCGAAGCAATCGCAAGAATTGCCGAACTTCAGCCCGATCTCGTCATGGTCGATCAAGCCTCCGGTATCCGGCCGGTTTTTACCTTTCTCAGTGAGCTCAAAATTGCCAGCCCCAATTCCCGCGCTGTTCTATGGATTGTCGATCTGGCCGAGATTGAGTGCTTCCGTGCCCTCCAGCTCGGCGCTCGTGGCATCCTCCGGCGCAGTCTTCCCGTCGCCACCATGCTCGATTGCCTCCATACCGTCGCCAAGGGCAATCTCTGGCTCGAAAATTCAATCAGCGATCAGGTTGTCGGCTTTCTCAATCGTAAATCCAGCAATCGCCTCACCCCACGCGAGCGCGAAATCGTCCGTGCCGTTTGCCGGGGCATGAAGAACAAAGAAATTGCTGACCTCCTTCACATCACCGCCGGCACTGTAAAAGTCCACCTGATGCACATCTTTGAAAAGACCGGCGTAAAAGATCGTTTCGAACTCGCCGTTCAAGCTCCCAAGCTGCTCGGCATCGAGTCTGAAGAACGCATCGGCGCGAACTAGCTATGCTCGACCGCGCGCTCCGTCCTGGCTTTGTTGATTTCATCTTTGCCGCTCTCATGGCCTGGATCTTTGTCCTCTCGCCCAAGGGCTGGGCTGTCTTGCTCAGCGATGGCGATACCGGCTGGCACATCCGCACCGGTCAATGGATTCTCGCTAACCACCAAGTTCCCTACCGCGATTTATTCTCATTTTCCAAACCAGATGCGCCGTGGTTTGCCTGGGAATGGGGTTCCGATATTCTATTCGCACTCCTCCATGCTGTCGGCGGCCTCCCTCTCCTCGTCTTCTTTTCAGGCTTCATTCTTGTCGCGACCAGTGTCATTACCTTGCGATGGATGATCTGGCGTGGCTCAAGCGTTCTTGTCGCATTCCCGCTCCTGATGCTTGCCGTTGGAGGCTCAACCGTCCATTACCTCGCCCGTCCCCATATCTTCACGCTTCTCTTCATTGCCATTGAGCTCTGGCTCCTCGATTCTGAGCGAAAAAATTCCTCCCGTCGTATCTGGCTTCTGGTTCCGCTCGCACTCCTTTGGGCGAACCTGCACGGCGGCTGGCCTGCCCTTTTCGTCTTCCTCGGTATCCAGATCGGCGCTCGCTTCCTCTATAGCGATCCTCTGTATAAGAAGGAACTCCTCGTCGCCCTTGCCTGTGCCGCCGCCACGCTCGTCAATCCTTACGGCTGGCAACTCCATCAACA
>JBKJUN010000564.1:0-4727 GCA_046590555.1 Bryobacter sp.
GTGGCGATGCCGCTGCTGGCAGAGGCTGATCACTTTTCCGCTTGCTGAATTCAAAGCCGCGAACAGCGTTGTTGTTCCGTGTCGCTTGTAGTCGTGAGTCATAGTGCCAGCTCGTCCCGGCTTCATCGGTAGTCCAGGCTGAGACCGGTCTAAGGCTTGCACTTGGCTCTTCTCGTCGACGCAAAGCACAATGGCTTGGTCGGGGGGAGCCAAATAAAGGCCAACGATAGCTTCCAGCTTCTCGCTGAACTCAGGATCATTGCTGAGCTTAAATGATTCGATGCGGTGGGGCTTGAGTCCATGGGAGCGCCATATCCGCAAAATACTGGTATCACTAACTCCGGCCGCCACAGCCATGCTGCGCGTGCTCCAGTGGGTTGCGTTGATCGGCTTGTCCTGGGTTGTCCGACGAACAATTTCCGCAACGGCCGCTTTGTTAATCGCGGGGGTTCTTCCGGGTCGTGGCGCATCCTTCTCTAGACCTGCCAAGCCTTTCAGGAGGAACCGCTTGCGCCACCGTGCAGCTTTGGCCAGCGTGATCGAAAGGGCAGCAGCAATATCAATGTCGCGCTTTCCTTCAGCGGCGAACAAAACGATGCGGGACCTTTCAGCTAAGCGCACTGGCGTTTTGCGCCCGTTTGCCCAAGCCTCCAGAGTGGATTTTTGTTCATTCGTCAATTCAACTTTAGGGGCAACACGCATCGGAAACTGACTCCTTCAGTATAGTGACGGAGCCGGCATGATATTCGTTACTATTTATGAAGCACTACACTAGCTGGCCATCCGATTTGAGCGCGAAGCGAAGGAATTGTGGAAGAAGAGAGGCGAAGCAAATGGCTAAACGAGTAAAAGTCGGTGTCGGTACCGCAGATGAATTCTTTAAGCGATCACTTGGAAGAGCGCAGAAGTTGGATAGAGGCGAAAAGCTTTTACCCGAAATGCGAGTCACCTTTGAAGATCCGGCGGAGTTGATGCGGGCACTCACCGTCAAAAGAGTTGATTTGATCGCTGCGATTCGCAGGCAGCCCGCTGGCCTTTCAAAGCTTGCTCAAACGCTGAATCGTGACCGTGCCGCTGTGGACAGAGATGTGAAAGTGCTTGCCTCGTTAGGTTTGCTAAAAACAGTTTGGGAAGTTAATCCTGGTCATGGCCGCAGGAAGATTGTTCAACCGCTGGCAAGCAGGTACGAACTTGTTGCCGTGATCTGAGGCCAAGCTGCGGGAGGGGGCTGCTTTCAAGTGTTTCGCCAATTAGTTCTCGGCACTGGGTAATCGTCCAGGGTGCAAGTTTTCATTAGTCTCAGATACTTTAGATCCCTCGGCCTCAGCCTTTTCTTGCTTAAATTGAAACTGGGGTATTCAATCTCTCGAAATGTTCACAGTTATTGATGTCGAAACCACAGGGCTAAGTCCGTTCAGGAATGACCGGGTGATTGAGATTGCTGCTGTCGTAATTGATTTGAAGGGCAACATTATTCGGGAGTTTGTCTCTTTGATCAATCCAATGCGTGATGTCGGACCAACCAGAGTGCATGGCCTGCGAGCTCGGGATATTGTGAACGCCCCTACATTCGAGCAGATCTTGCCAGCATTTCTTGACACTGTGCGCGGCACAGTTGCCATCGTGGGGCATCAACTCCGGTTCGATCTCTCCTTTCTTCAATCTGAGTTTGAGCGCCTTGGCCTTAGGTTTCCAGATGCCCCTCAGTTTTGCACTCTAGAACTTGCTGGTGGAGGGAGTCTTTCAAGGGTTTGTAAGCAGTTTGGAATCAGTTTTTGCGGAGATGCTCATGCTGCTCAAAGCGATGCCCGAGCGACTGCCAGGCTTTTCTCTGCTTTGATCGCAGATGAGCCTGCCATCGAAGCAACTTTGTCCGGCTGCCCGGCAATCCGGTGGCCAAGTGTCTCCTATGTTGGGGCTAGTCCATTGCGGCGTGACGAAATGGTTCAAACTCCTTCGCGAACTTCCAGCTATCTACAGCGCCTAATTCCGAAAATCGACCTGGAACCCTCTCCTGAGTTGAATCATGGCGCGATTCTTGCCTATTCAGCTCTTTTGGCACAAGTCCTTGAGGATCGCCAAATCGATGAAGAGGAGGGCGAGGCTCTAGTAGAACTTGCCACAAAGTGGTCCATTCCAAGCGATCAAATTCAAGCAACTCACCGCGACTTCCTGCGTCGCATTCAAGTGGCTGCACTATCCGACGGGGTTCTAACTGAAGAGGAGCGTAAAGATATTCATCAGGTCGCTGACTTGCTTGGAATTGGTGCGAACGACTTGGACGAAATCATGCTTCAAGCTGCACAGCATCTTGAAGCAAGCCGAATTCGCAAGATGGAGAGCCCGTCGCTGGAGGCTTCGAATCTCAAAGGGAAAACGGTATGCTTCACTGGTGAGTTTGAGTCAATCTTGAATGGCAATCCGATCACTCGGGAAATGGTCATCTCGATCGTTGAAGCTCAGGGACTCGTTTCGGCAAGGTCGGTCACCAAAAAATTGGATTTGCTCGTTGCGGCGGACACATGCAGCCAGTCTGGAAAGGCAAACAAGGCTCGAGAATACGGTATTGAAATCTTGTCGGAGCAGCAATTCTGGAAAGTAATTGGCATGAAGGTAGATCGATGAATACACTTGGAAGATTGAATCGCTCAATCGCTCAACCCATACGAGAGGGCCTAGTAAGAGCAGCAATGTGGGAGGGCGACGATGGTGGGCTGATCTGGTGTTGGGAGCTTGGGCGGATCTTCAGAAATGAGGGGCGGCCTATTGCAGCCAAGGCTGCGCTGGGAGAGCTCCCGGTTGGCGATTGGAAGGGTGGGGTAGAGAAGAAGCTAAAGGCTGATAAAGCCGGTTCACTTCAATACTTGGCTCAATGGCAAGGGATGCGCGGCGAAGACCTTGTCATAGATTTCGAATCAGATGTTAGGTTGATCTGCACTCGCACAGGGCAAGCTGTTCTCTTTAGCGCAGCCCTAGTTGATGAAGAAATTGGTTAGCCATTTGGAATGGCACCAGAATATAAAAACCCAAGTTTGCCCTAATTCAAAGATTCGAAACACTCGCTGAAACAGCTGCTCAAATAAACCGAGATAAAGCTGCTGCTGCAGTTCTAGAACTGCACCAATTCTATGCTGAAGTATTGAATTCCTGTTCTGGGCTATGTCTGGTTCGTCTGCGGCTTTGGCGTTGCGAAAGATGCGAATTGTTTTTCACAAGTGCTCGGCTCTCCCTTACTTGTCTTGTTGTCCTTTCTCCTAACGTCAGACTTGGGACTTCTCGCCAAGCCACGGGTGGGGCTGGCGGGGCGAGGTACAACTGTCACTCGAGCACCACAAGCAGCACTGTTAGCGAATTCAATGGCTTCCTGAAGGCCCTCTATGATGTGTTGACCGACTGTTTTAACTTCATTCTTTTCAGGAATCTTGAGGTTTATCGACTTCGTTTTTTGGATAGCCATCTTGTCCTTACTGTAGCGGGCTTGAGTTAACATTAGACGCAATTTTCTGATAACACTCATCCTCCGTCAATGATGGTCCCGCCTGTTGTATCCTGATCAGACTAGCCCGTTGGTGGCCGCCCCTGTTCGACGCCCTCTCTGGACCTGTGTTTCTGTAGCACCCGGTCAAACATGAAAACCTCTGTCATTCGTCAACGCGTTGCTGATTTCATGCGGCAGCATGCCCCTTTTGATTCCCTCTCCGACGGCGATCTGCTCGAACTCGCCGGTAGCGGGAAGGTGAAGTTTCACCAGTCTGAGGAATTCCTTTATCGTCAAGGTGAGGGCAAGATTCCGCTGATCTGGGTGATCCAGCAGGGTCGCGTTGAAGTGCTTGATGAGAGTGATGGCACCGAGCGGGTTCATGATGTCCTGGGTGAGGGCGACTTGTTGGGGCTTGACCGCTTTGTGGGTGACGGATCTTTTCAATACTCCGCTCGAACGCTGAGTGATGTCATTCTCTATGGTGTTGGAGCAGCGGAACTTGAAGGGGTTATCGCACGGTATCCGGAAGTGGAGCGATATCTTTCTGCGCGCTTCTCTATGGCTGGTGGGCCTGGGTTTGAGAGGCGCTCCTGGCTGGATGCCGAGCCGCCGCCCCCGTCGTTTTTGCAGGCGCGTCATGGCCGGCAAAATTACTCTTGTCAGGATTTGCCTCGACTTAATGATGCCTATACAACGCGGTCGGCGATGCGGGCCATGCTTGAGAAGAACGCTGATGCTGTTTGGATTGATGAAGTGACGATTGTTAGCGCTTCGGAGCTAGCGCTCTTTTGTAGCCATGATGTGATCGGATTGATTCGTGATCTGAAGGCGGCTGAGTCGCCCGAAGAGATCGCTCCCTTACTGTTGCTCGCCCGGCGCTTTGTGATGGATGCGCTGGCTTCGGCTAACGACCTTGATGAATGCTGCCTGATTGGCGGCTACGTGATTCGTGCCGCTGCTGGTGCCTGCATTCGACTGGCTGAGCTGGAGGCGGTTGCGTCAGGGATTGACGCTCCTGCTGTCCCTTACTGCTGGATGATGTTTGGCGCGTCGGCTCGCGCGGATATCCCGCAGCCGAAATTCCCCACCATCGCAGTAATCTACGATGATTCGGGGCCTGCCTTCAGCCCACTTGAGAGCTTCTTTTTCGTTTCTGTCGCTGGCATGACCTCGCACTACTTTCACGAGAGCGGACTGAGCGGCGTCGGGATCGAATGGCCGGAGGGTGCCCACCCTGCCATGCCAA
>JBKJUN010000616.1:0-5474 GCA_046590555.1 Bryobacter sp.
GTCATTTTGAGTACGAATGAGTTCAGCTATGTCGATTGACCGTTTGCCGATTCATGGGGCCACAGTTCATCCGCGCTGGTCGCGGCGGGAAGTGTTGTTGCGTTTGGCAGGAGGCCTCGGACTTGCTGGATTGGCTGGCGGGGCGACACATCATCCGGCTAAGGCGAAGCGATTGATCTATATTGTGCTGAATGGCGGAATGTCGCAGGTGGATACGTTTGACCCGAAGCCGATGTTGCGCAAGTATCATGGGCAGCCGATGCCGGGCGGGTCGCCGAAAACGGAGCGGGTGACAGGGACGTTGATGCAGTCGCCGTTTGAGTTTGTGCGCGGGTCTAAGTGCGGGACTGAGGTGTCGGAGATCTTTCCTCGTATGGGGAAGTTGATGGATGATTGCTGCGTGATCCGGAGCATGCACACGGATGTTCCGAATCATGAGCCGTCGCTGTTTATGATCAACTGCGGGGCAATTCAGCCGGGGCGGCCGAGTCTGGGGAGTTGGCTGATGTATGGGCTGGGGACGGAGAATCAGAATCTGCCGGGCTTTGTCGTGTTGTGTCCGGGAGTGCCTGTGGTTGGGCCTCCGTTGTGGTCGAGTGCGTTTTTGCCGGCAGTGTTTCAAGGGACGTTTTTGAAGAATGAGAGTTCGGACCCTTATCAGTTGATCCGGCATATCAAGCCTCAGGCGGATGCAGCGGCACAGAGGCGGCAACTGGATTTGCTGGCGCGTTTGAATCGCGAGCATTTGTCGACCAGGGCTGGGGATTCGCAGCTTGAGGGATCGATTGCGGCGATGGAGACGGCGTTTCGAATGCAGACGGAAGCGCCGGATGCATTTGATGTCCGGAAGGAGGATGAGGCGACGCGGGAGCGTTATGGGGATCACGATTTTGGGCGGAGTTGTTTGATGGCGCGGCGGCTGGTGGAGCGTGGGGTGCGGATGGTGCAGATTTATTACGGTAATAGTCAGCCTTGGGATAATCACGAGGATATTTTGGTGCATAAGCGGCTGGCGGCAAGGACGGATCCGGGGGTGGCTTCGTTGATTGAGGACTTGAAGGTACGGGGTTTGTTTGAGGACACGCTGGTGGTGCTGGGGACGGAGTTTGGCCGGACGCCGGCGGTAGAGACGGGGGCGACGACTAAGTTGCAGAATGGCCGGGATCATAACTCGCACGGGTTTAGCGTGGTGCTTGCTGGTGGTGGGGTGAAGGGTGGGATCACTTATGGGGCGACGGATGATTTTGGGTTTCGTGCGGTGGAGAAGCGTTGCTATAACCATGACTTGAATGCGACGATTTTGCATTTGATGGGGATCGATCACACGAAGCTGACTTATAACTACAGCGGCCGGGATTTTCGGCTCACCGATGTTGGAGGCAGTGTAGTGCGGGAGATCCTGGCTTAACCGGCCTGCGGGATTGCAGGCCGGTAGATACAGTTGTGGCGTTGGTGTTTGGAGCAGGGTTCGATTGTCAGAGAACTTGCGGCTGTTGGGCCTGGTTTGTTGGTGCTTGTTATGCGGCTAGCTTGGCTTCGCGATGTTGGTCCAGAATTTCGCGGGCTTCTGGCATGAGTGCCATCAATCGGATTGCGAGTATCCCAGCGCTGGTTTTGGTGAGGTCGGCTTTTCGGACGTCGAACATGGGGAAAGTTGCAGGGATATCGAGGGTTTTGTCGAGTAGATAGACCTCGGTTTGGATGTCCATGGCGAGGATGCGGTCTCGCTGGAGCTTGGTGAGCTCTTTGAGGGCACGGTCGGCGCGGCGTTCCTGGGCGGATCCGAGTTTGAGGATGCGCTCCATTTGGGTGAAGAGCTTTTCGCTATTGGGTTCGTTCATCCAGCGGTCTTGCGTGTCGATTTCCATTTGCCGGGCGCGGTCGGCCTGGTAGAGGGCGAAGACGTAGCGTTCGAAGGCCTGGAGCTCGAGTTCGCCTTCGGGGAGGCATTGCTTGAGGAGTTTGGCCTTGAGGGTGTCGTATTGGCTTCGTTCGCGCGGATTGTTTTCGAAGATGGTGGTGGGGTTGGCTGTTAGGCCGTGACGGGTGCTGTTGGCGGCGGAGTTGGCGCGGCCTTCGGCGGTTTTTGGGCCAGTAGACTTCTGTGCGTTCTGCCTGTTGGCATCGATTTGAGCTTGCGTTGACATAATGATCCTCATACGTTGTTTGAAATTGAAAGAGGGGCGCACGAGCGCCCCTCCGATTGAGAAGATAACAGTTGAGGTGGAGCGATCCGAACCATGGTTTTTGGATCTTGTTGATTCTGTTTGGAATTTAGGCGTATCTTTTCTGTGAGCGCGATTTTGGTGGGTAAGTCTTGGGTGCAGGTGGATGCGTCCCTGTGGACATTCTTAAAAATCTAGAGCTCGTGAGGGATGGCGGTATCCATCGGCAAGTGATTGATTCTACAAGCTTGTAGGGGAGATCTAAGTCGATGTAACCGTTTGCGGCTGCATCGGTTTCGGCGTTTTAAGGGACGAAAGGTCTAGAAATGCTGAGCAAAGTTGAGAAATGCGCTGGGACGCATCAGGCTGATGCCTTTGCATGCCTTTGCGATGCCTTTGCCATAAACGCCAACATTGCCACAATACGGTGCAGCAAGTACAACGTCATTTACCTAATTGCAGCGATAGTGAAACACATTTCTGGGTGTCCTACTCAAGCCATTGCGAGCCATCTTAGAAATGGATCAATGGAAGAGCCCTGCGGCTTCTCCACCAACTCTATCACGTGACCGCGATTCGCTTAGGTGTCCACTCATTACCTTCACTCTCAAGGCATGAACGGATAAAAGTTCACCCTTGGTAGTTGAGTTGAGCCTGGCGTCTTTGTCAATGTTCCGTGCTGTGCCTTAATCCAAGAAAAGGAATGTTTCATGCCCACAAAGCCCAAGAAAAAAAACCCTGTTCAGCACGCAGGATTACAGAAATGCCCTACCGGCATCAAAGGCTTTGACGAAATTACAGAAGGCGGGCTTCCGAAATATAGAACCACACTCGTCTCTGGAGCGGCAGGGTCTGGGAAAACCCTATTGGGAATTGATTTTCTAGTCAAGGGTGCGTCTGATTACAACGAACCAGGCGTCTTCATGTCCTTTGAAGAAACGCCAGATGAACTTTATACCGATGTGGCTTCGCTCAACCTGAGATTGCAAGAGCTTGTTTCGCAGAAAAAACTTTTGCTGGAACATGTTAGTTTGGAGCGCGCAGATATTCTGGAGAAAGACTTCAATCTCGAAGGTCTGCTCGTTCGCCTGGAACATGCTATCGATTCCATTGGGGCCAAGCGCGTTGTTTTGGATTCTCTTGAATCCCCTTTTTCAGGCATCGGAGACGAGGGTATTCTTCGCGTAGAAACAAAAAGACTGTTCCGCTGGCTAAAGAATAAAAAGGTTACAGCAATGGTTACCGGCGAGCCGGGTCAAGGATACACCCGTCATGGCTTGGCGGAATTTGTTTCCGACTGTATCATTCTTCTGGACAACCGAGTTAAGGAACAAATTGCCATCCGCAGAATTCGTGTTGTCAAATATCGGGGTTCCAAGCATGGAACAAACGAATATCCATTCGTGATCGACAGCGAAGGGCTTTCCGTAATTCCTATCACGTCGGCAGGGCTCGACCAGCCAGGCACAAGCGAAAAGGTCCCTACAGGCATCCCGTCGTTAGACAAAATGTTCTTAGGGCCTAACCCTGGATTTACGCGAGGCAGTACGGTGCTGGTATCAGGCACTGCAGGCGCCGGGAAAACGAGTCTAGCAGCCGCTTTCGCTTTAGAAACCTGTAAACGCGGGGAGCGGTGCCTTTTCTACTCATATGAAGAGTCAGCCGGGCAACTCATTCAAAACATGAGTTCTATCGGAATTAATTTTAAACCATGGCTGAAAAAAGGTCTTTTGAAAATTGTTTCTCTCCGGCCAACCTTTGCTGGCCTGGAAATGCACTTACTTGATTTATACAAGCTTGTTGACAGTTTTAAACCAGAATCGGTGGTCATTGATCCTCTGACCAGCCTCATTGGCGAGGGGGACGAACGTGAGATCCGATCCTTGATTACCCGCATGATCGATCTTTTGAAAACAAGGGCAATCACCACGTTTTTTACAAGCCTGGTCTCTTCAGCCGCAGATAACGACACAAGCGGAGAAATTGGCGTTTCGTCATTAATTGACACCTGGATTGTCGCGAGAGAATTAGAGGAAGATGCAGGTAGAATACGAACACGCGGACTGTTTATCGTTAAGTCGCGTGGCACTGGACACTCCAGCGACGTTCACAAATTGATTCTAAGCGATACGGGAATTGAATTAGTGCCAATGGATGCTGAAGAAGGCCACAGTCAGAGAGTGGTGAAGAAACAGGGTACACACAAGACATCCCGAAGGGTGAGTCTCTAAACAGTTAGCTGAAGGTCATGAGAGCATCACCAAAATACATTGTTGGCATCGGTGCCTCAGCGGGAGGTCTTGTCGCGTATAAAGATCTCTTGGACTGCCTGCCAGCCAATACGGGGATGGCCTTTGTCTTTGCAACTCATATTCTTCCAGACGCCATCAGTCATCTGGTTGAAATCCTATCGAGGCATACGAAGATGCCAACAACAATGGCTTCTGCTGGGATGGCGATCTGGGCAAATCATGTCTATGTGAGCCCGCCGAACACAGATATTCTGGTCGAGAATTATAGATTCAAAATTACCTCTCCGCGTTCGAAGAGGAATGTGGTTGTGGATTATCTTCTGACTTCTTTAGCGGAGTCGATGGGGGCACGTGCCATCGGCATCGTCCTGTCTGGGTATGATGGCGACGGTACGGAGGGGTGCAAACAAATTAAAGCAAAGGGAGGAATCACCTTTGGTCAGGACGATTCGGCCGAAATAGGCGAAATGCCCCGCAGCGCCCAAGCTGCGGGCCATCTTGATTTTATTCTTTCCCCATGTAATATCTCAGAGGAACTTGCCAGAATCGCGAAGAACCCAGTGAAAGCTGCATAAGCTTTTGGGCTCGCGAGGCGAACGATGAAACCCACGTCTTCGTAGCGCAAAGCTCACCTCATTAAATTACCTGGCGGCAGATCTAAATCATAGTTTGATGGCATGCGGTGCACAATGTTTCTTCAGGAAACAAGACGGTGCCGCCGCCTGGGTTTAAGCTGCGAGAGCCTCCAATATCAGTCGAGTTGTCGAATTCGAAACATGGTTTTTGGAACTTATTGATTCTGTTTGGAATTTAGTCGTTTGTTTCTGCAAATGCAAATTCAGCCACGGATCCACTCTGTTGGCAAAATGGGGCGAGTGCCAACTTGAAGTTGACCCGTCGCTTTGCGTTTTTCCAAAAATCTGGGCTGTTTCCGAGGGAGAGATGGGAAGCTCAGGTTAGCTGAGATGAACAGATTCATTTTGTCCAGTTGACGATTATCATGGAGGAAACCGTCAAAAAAGCCAATAAAAAGCATAGTGACGCGCTCGGCTGGTCA
>JBKJUN010000669.1:0-6877 GCA_046590555.1 Bryobacter sp.
GCACCGCCCGCGTTCTTGTTGCTGTCTCCCACTGCTTGTGCCAGATCGCGCAGCGAGATGTTGTACTTCTCGAGTGCGAATGGATTGATCTCGATTTGATACTGCTTAACGAGTCCCCCGAATGGCACCACGTCGGCCACTCCCCGGGATTGCAGCAGGCGAGGATAGATCACCCAATCCTGCAGCTCACGCAGTTGTTGGGAATCAAGAGCGCCGCCTTGAAGGCTATAACGGAAGAGCTCGCCGATCGGGGTCGCCATGGGGGCGAGCGTCGGCGTAACCCCTTCTGGCAATTCCGCCTCACGCAGCTTTTCAATCACAACCTGACGAGCAAAGTAATCGTTGGTGCCATAGTCGAAGGTGAGGCCATTTGAAGCAAGGCCAAAGATGGTGCGCGATCGGCGCGAGGCGACGTTCGGCACACTGTTGAGTGCCCGTTCGATCGGGATCGTAACCTGCTGTTCAACTTCTTCGGCGGCCAGACCAGGCACCACCGTTATCACTTCGACACTCGTTTCGGAGATATCGGGATAAGCTTCAATCTTGAGCTGTGTAAACGACCAGACGCCCATGACGATCAGGGCGACTGCCGCGGCGATAGTAATGAAGCGCTGCTCCAGTGCAAAGCGCAAGAGTCGCGCGATCATTCGTTTGGATTGCCTTTGGAGTCAATTCCCTGATGAATAACTTCTCCATCCAACAGGAAGATCAAGCCCTCGCCCACCATGCTCTTGAGTTTGGGGAAAAGGTTGCGCAACTTGGCCTCATTGTCGATGACACTGATGGTGACGGTGCGGTCGTCAGTGATTCCAAATAGACCTTTTTTATGGAGCCGCCGGTTGGTGCCAAAGCCCATGACCCCATCGTTAGCGGTGGCCCCATCGACGCCAGCCTCAAAGAGAAATTCGACAATAGCCTCATAAAGAGGAATCGAGGAATCACCTAAACGATCACTCTCGTCGATGTAAATTAAAAGCAGTTTTGCGGGCGCCTCGATACTCATTGTCTAGTAACCTCTCAGGAGCATGGCTCCGTCGACGACGATTTTATCTTCAGGGCTTAGGCCCTTAAGAATCGGGATATTGTTTCCAGATCGCTTGCCGATTGTAACTTCGACCATCTGAAACTTGCCCGTTGATATCTCTCGAAAGACGATGACTCGTCCCTGCGTCTGGATCACTGCTGTTGCAGGAACAACGGGAACAGAATGGTAAGCCTCAATGTGGCGGATCTCTCCAAACATCTCAGGCCGGAGTCGTCCAGTAGGGTTGGCCAGCTCGGCCCATACCTTAATTGTGCGGGTTTGCGGATCTACGCTATCGGCCAAACGTGTCACGTGGCTATGGAAGATTTCACCCGGAAACGCGCTGAGCGAGACATCGAAGGCCTCACCCACCTTGACCAGGCGAATCGAAGACTCGGGAACTTCTGCCTACACCCATACCCAACTGAGATCGGCAATGGTCATCAACGGGGCACTCAGATCATTGCGGTATTCCCCCGCCACTACGGTGATGTCAATAATCTTTCCTGAGAGTGGCGCCCGAACTGCTATTGTCTGGCGAAAGCTGCCAGGCTTGATACCCAGCAGTTCCAGCCTTGCCGAGGTCTGTAAAAGTTCAGTACGTGCCTGGCGCAAGTTGATCTGGGCCTGTTCGACCATTACCTCGGCAGCGATCAATTCTTTCTTGGCGATGGCGTCGCCCTTAAAAAGATCCTGCACCCGGGCTAAGTCTGATTCTGACTTGTGCAGCACAGAAGTGGCTTGCGATATATCGCCTTCTACCTTGAGATTGGCATAGGCGGCCGCGTCGGCTTCAGGGCTTTGCACCAGCATCAAGACCTGGTTTTTGGCCACCGCGTCGCCAAACTTCACCTTCACTTCAGTGATGCGGCCAGGTACTGGCAGAACTACCTTCGACAGCCGGTTCGGGTTTATTTCCACTTTGCCAGGTGCCGTGAATTCGTCGGTAGGCATTTCGGCGAGCGAAACAGCGGCAATCTTGATTTGTTTCAGCTTCGGAGAATCGGCAGCGATCTCGATGACATTGGGCGAGGAGGCTGGAGCGGCTTTGGCAGGCATCGGACTTTCCTTCGATCCACAAGAAGTCATCAAAAGGACCAAGGCCAGGGGTGTTAGGACAGGTTTCATTTAGTAGAGCCTTTGGCGCTGATGGAGTCGATGAGGAAGAGGCTGCGGGCGTACTCCGCACGCGCTTCATTGAGAGCCTGCATGGTCTCGTTAAACGTGCGTTGAGCGTCAAGTAGTTCGACGAAGGTCGCTTCTCCCCGGCGGTAAGAGAAGTCGATCACTTCTCGCACCCGCGTGGCTTGCTCGAGCATTTCGCCTTCGATTGAAGCGAGAAGATCTTTGGCTGTTCCGTGTTGGGCAACTGCATTCTCAACATCGGCTGCAATTTCCTGTTCGCGGGCTTTGATCAGCGCAGCAACCTGGGCCTGCGCCTTTCGGGCACGTTCAATTTCGCCCTGATTCCTGTTGTTGACGGCCAGCGGCATTGAGAAGAAAATACCGGCGGAGTTGCCGCTGGTAAAGCCGCCCACCCCGTACTGCCGGTTTGCAGCGACACCAACCGTGAAGTCCACCTTGCCAAGTGCCAGTTGCAGTCGAAGATCTGCAAGCGACCTGGCTTCTTCTTTACGTAGGGCCTCGAGGTCGGGTCTCAAGCTAAATGCCGTCTTGAGGATCTCGGCCGGCTCGGCCAAGAGCGGATCACGCCTCATCTCACCAGTGATGTCGAATTGAATGGAGAAGACCCTGCGCCCCATCAGCGACTGCAAACGGTTGCGGGCCAGGCGTTGTCGCAATTCAGCCTGGCGGACCTGATTTCTAAATTGCAGTACCGCCACTTGAGAGCGCACCAATTCAACTCGCGCCAAGTCGCCTGCCTCGACGCGGGTGCGGTTGACGGCAACAATCCGGTTGAAGCTTTCCAGGCTGGTTTGGGCCAGAGCCAGATTCGCTTTGGCGAGCAGCAGATCCACAAAGGCTGACTGAACATCAATCACCAGACTGCGCGTAGTGTTCAATAGTTCGAACTGCGCTACCGATTTTGCGGCTTCAGCAACCGCAATGCGCTCGTTGCGTTTCTTGCCTCGTTCCACGATAAAGTCGACCCTGGCGTTGATTTCAGTAGGTCCGCCCGCATTGCTGGAAGGGTTAAAACCAGCACCCAGGATGTCGAGGTAATTGCCGCCAAGGCTGAGCACAGGATTCGGGCGCAGCCGGGCCTGGGCGATGCGTGCTTCGCCGATGCTGATGTTGAATGTTTCAGCCAGCAAGCGAAGGTTCCGTGTGACCGCCTCAGCAAGAACTTCGTCCAGTGTCAGAGGGTTTTGCGCAAATGCTGGCAGCAGCATCAGCACCGCCGCAATGACTATTCTTGGCAACGGGTTCATCAATTTGCTATGGATCGAATCGGCTTCACCATTCTTGTTTAGTATATCCAACGATAAGCTTTTATCCCCTAGCGTCAAAGAGGGATAAGCGAAGACAAAATCAGGGCAGCGTGGGGTACGTGGCACTCTCAGTCTGGTCGAAAGTAGAGAGTCTGCCGCTCGCCCAATCGAGTGACAAAAAGCGTTCGTGGCCAAGGCCCGCGCTTTCCTGCAATCGTCCATAGAGCAGGAGAGATGCCTGGCCGGGAAGGACCGAATGGATTTCCGAAAGCAGTAAATCAACCGTCCAAAGCACCTTGCCTGCCGGCTCGTTAAAGCGACTGATGAAGTAGTGCCCCTTCTCCCCCAATTGGTCCTTATGCAAAATGAAAACACCCGACGGATCATTGCGCTGTATTAATACAGAAGGTGCGAGAAATTCAGGCGTAAGTACCTCGAATTGGGAGTAGCGGAGCGTTGGCCCAAAGGTCGCCTCCACTGTCAGCACCCGAGCCGAGTAAAGAGCCCGCTTCGATTGGAAATCAAGTCCACCGATGACATGGTAGGTGGCAAAGTCTACTGCTTCTTTGGCATTCAGCAGGCCAATCCACTTCTCGCCTGTTGCAAAGCCCCGCGCCAGCAGAGAGCTGTTCGATTGCAGTGAGTATTCAGCCGGGAGAATTCCACTTGTCACCTCAGAATGAGGCTTCAGTGAGACCAGATAAGTAATCGGATGTACATGCCAGGCCCGCGCGTCGACAGTCTTGATCGACAAGCCATTAGAGGTGAATTGATAGGCACTCTTCTCTTTCGGAAGCAGGCCACGCAGTTCCGGATTCAGCCTCGTCAAATCATCCGGGTTCATTGCAAGGGCACCCGTGTCGAGGTTAACTGCAAAAGGCCCTTCCGGCATCAGAAGCCAGATGGTTTTGTTCTGCGCTCCAAGAATAAAACGCTCCTCAAGGGCTCCACCCGGGATCGATTGCAGCCTGCTTCGATACAGCGGTTTCATCTGAATAGCATCGAAGGCCCAAAGATCTACCAGGAGCTGACTTGTTGGGCGTGTGCTGCTGCGCTGCCACGTCAACAGAAAGGCTCGATTCCCAATTCCAATTGGCCCACCGAAGCTGACAGGAGCCGTCAGTTCAGCGTTTGAACTGCAAGAAGCCAATAGAACAGACAGGATAACGATAACGCGCAACATGCCGAATCTACCTTGTCAGGACCGTGAGGGTTTATATTCGTTAGTCAGCCGGCGGTGCCGCTGTGCGCGGCTGGCCGGGTCGCAGGTTTCGAAGATGAAGCCAGTGGGCCGGGATTGCAAAGTATCGCCTTCACTCAAATGTTCCAGCAACGATTGCTGGATGTTGTCGCTCTCGGCGATGACGATCCAGTTGCGGGCATTGGACAGACCATAAACTCCCGGCTGGGCCGGCGCAAAGCTGCGCACTGTCGCTGCGTTGAAAGTCCGCGGCACCATCTGGTCAAACGGCAACGGTAGCTCGTTTAGCGGTTCGCTTGAGCTGCATCTTCTTATGTCTCGGATCGGCTGCAATCAGGTGACGTACCTGGTCAGAGAGTTCGCGCCAGTGGCTGATGAAATAACCCGCTGACGGATTCGACATCACCTCGGTCCGTTGCTCTTCAATGATCTGAACGATCGTCAGTGTCTCGCTGCGGGTGGGCTCAGGTTGTGTAGCGGCCAGTGCCGTAAAAGCAGCAGCAACGCGGTCAAACTCGGCGTTGATAGTAGGCTTGATTTGCTCAGCCCATTCGATTTGGTTTGGAGTGCCAGTCATGATCTTAAAGTTTAAATTTTGGATGGTAGGTGATTTATGCTTTTTTAAAGCCAGGTCAAGGTGCTGCCATTAACTAATATCGGTTAATTGTTCTTGCTTGTCAAGAGAATTTGTGGGAAGGTTGGGTGGTCGGTTTACCGAAAGTAGTTAAGTTGGATTAGGGAGAGCTTTGTGGATGTTTCGCTATTGATCCGTCAGAAACTCGATGAATTGGGCATTGATCAGAAGGAACTGGCTGCAGCCGCAGGGGTGACCGAATCTTATATCTCTCAACTTCTCGCCCGTAAAAAAGCACCTCCTGCGCCTGGTCGCAGCGAGATTTACGAAAAGGTTGGCGACTTTCTCGGGCTGCCCAGCGGAGAGTTATCCAGGCTGGCGGAACTGCAACGGCTGATTGAGTTAAAGCGCCGCGCCGGTGAGGCACCACGTGCTCTGAACGAGCGCAGCAGGGAACTACTACTGAGCAAATGCGTCGAAGCCAAGAGAGAAGACTTGCGCCTTATCTTTGAAAGGGATGCCTTTGGAGAGCTCGAGCGGCTGGTTACTCAAACCGTGAAAGAAGCTCTTGGCGATGAAGACGAAATTGACAGTAAACTAACTTCCTGGGATCTCGATCTGAAGACCTTTGGCCTCGATCTGGTAATTGGCCGGCAAAAGCGGCGATTCGATTATATCGAGCGTGTCGACGAAGCAATCGAAGCTGGCTTCGAACATTTCCGGCGCGACAAATCATTGAGCGGTGACCTAACCCGCGAAGAATTCGAGTTTCTCAAAGCACTTCGATTCAAAACAAGACAACCCACCGCCATGTATTATTACCGGGAGTTACAAAATCTGCGCGACCCATTGCACTTCAAGGAAAGAACTTAGCAGGGAAAGAATCATCCTTTGCGACTTTTCTCGTCAAAGAAATCCTGGCCGCAGTGCAGCCTCAGGCACATTGAGATTTTGGATCACTTCACAGCAATAACAGAAATAGCCACCCGCCCCCGCGGCAGTGCAAACGGCTGTGCCGTAGAACGCGTCGGTGCGCGCAACAGGAAGAAGCTGGCGTAGGCCCCATTCATTTTTGAGAATTCCGACATATCTGCCAGGTAGACATTGGTCGCCACTACTTTGGTGATCGAGCTGCCCAGGATCTTCAGCCGGGCATCGAGCGCTCCAAGCACCGCCGCCGTCTGCTGCTCCACATCGGCTCCGCCTGCTTCAACTTCTACTCCACACTGGATAAACTGTTTGAGCGCTTTGCAACCTGCCGGACGACCAAGCGAAGGGGCTTCGATTTCTCCGTTCTGCCTCGCCTTGTTGGCAAAAGCAGTAATCTCGATCGGAGTCTCTACCGGAAGCTTCGGCACAAAAAGTGTCGTACGTGGAGGGATCTTACCCGAGAACGTGTCTTTCAGCACTTGCTCGACGATCGGCTCTTGAGCCTTGTCGGTCAAGTAAATTTGTAGCGAGAAAATATTAGCCACATCCATCTGGCCGAGTCGCAGAATATTGCGAACGTTGTTCAAACACTGAATCGCCTGGCCTCGTGTATCCGCCGGTCGCTTGCCCGAGCCATCGCCAACCCCTTGGCCGGAGACAAAGACAAAATCACCAAAAGCAAGGCCCGGAGAGTAGGGGCCTACCGGCTTCGGGCCGGTTGTCGGAATGAGGGACTTAATTTCCTGTCCATAAAC
>JBKJUN010000901.1:0-10894 GCA_046590555.1 Bryobacter sp.
CAGGCGACCAGGCAACACTTGAGTCGCGATGCTTACCTTCGGTGAGAGGCCGGTTGTTCTTGCCGTCGATACCCACCATCCAGAGGTTGGAATGGAAGGCATCAGCCATCTTGTCGGCCCATTCCAGTTGGTAGACAACGCGCGTACCATCGGGGCTGATCCGCGGATTGGAGGGTGTTCTCCAATCCCAGACCGTATCGGGGCCAAGGGTATCAGCCGCAAAAATGAGTAACGACAGCAGCAGGTGCATGTCGAAATTATGCGCGGCCAGAGCCCAATAAGTCCAGAGACTTAAATGCATTCATCAGGCTATCGAGCGACAACTCGGCCTGCATCTTGACGGTTGCCCCTTCCTGATAACACTTCACAGCATCCAGCATGCGGACCAAATCCTTTTGCTCACCCTTCAGCGTCAGACGAAGTAGGCTGGAGATCCCTCGCAAGCCGTCGAGCAACTTCTTGGCGTCTTCGACGCTGACGCCTTCGGCTTCGGCCCGGAACGACGCACCCGTGCGAGCGTCCAGGTAGCCCTTGGCCGACTTCAGTGCCAAAGGAAGACTCTGTAGACCACCGATTCCACCCTCTGGCAGTGTGGGTGCATTCGAGACGATGTAGAAATGAGATTCCGGGGGCAGCGTTTCCACCATCGCGATCAACCCTGCTGGAATTGAGTTCTTGAGCTCACGGTTGTCGATGATCGAACGCAGAGCAGAGGCGCGCCCCAGAACGGCAACACTTGAGTTGAAGAACGTAACAGCTTGTTCTTCTTTGCCGACAAGCACGAAGCCCTTGTAAGGAAGCTTTTGCGCCCCTTCAATCTTGAGATCTGGTTCAAGGCCAGCATTCGTGATACCACCATCGACGAACTTGCCCCGGATCAGCGCCACCCGATGTTTGCCGCCAAGGCAGTACACAACCTCGTGCATAGCGGTGCGCAGGTCGAGTCCGGTTTGTTTTTTGAGGGTCTCCAGGACAATCGGGCCATTGGCTGGAAAGAGTTTGTCCCAGGCAGGGGTCTTGCGAAGATTGTCGATTCTTGCACCAATCAACGTGGTGCTATCGGGTGGAATGAGTGGGGCCAAACCGGCGTCAACACGCTGGTGTGTGATCTCGTTTTTGCAACCAAACAACAAGAGCGGCGCAAGCAGTGCCCGCCGTCTTGATAGAATCGCTTCCGTAAGATGCGCATCGACTCTCATCAACATTATTGGAATCCAGATCTCCTGACATATTCCTGGATGCCGCCCGGGTCCAGCCCGTTGCGAAGAAACTTTCTGCCCGCAGACCTGGAACCGACGCTCACCCAGAACACCTTTGATGGTAGCGTTGTTGTCCAGGCCGCACAGGTGCCTGAAGAGGCTACGTGGCTGCTCAACCTCGCCTCGCAGCACAAGTCAATCCTGGGCGTCGTCGCCTGGGTAGACCTGAAAGACCCAAAGATCGGCTCTGTCCTCGATCAATTGCAAAAGCATCCGAAGTTTGTCGGAGTGCGTCACATCGTGCACGACGAGCCGGATGTGCGCTGGATGCTGCAGCCAGAGGTCATCCGCGGCTTGAAGGAACTGGAGAACCGCAAAATACCTTATGACCTCCTTCTGCGTCCTCCTCACCTGCCCTATGTGCCGGCACTAATCGAAAAGGTTCCCAACCTCTCTATGGTGGTGGACCACATCTCGAAACCCTACATCAGAGAAGGTGTTTTCGATGGCTGGGCGCAGGACATGGAGCGTATCGCCAAACACCCCAAGCTCTACTGCAAAGTCTCAGGAATGATTACCGAAGCAGACCACAAGAACTGGAAGTCAGAGCAGTTGACTCCTTACGTCCAACACGTCCTGAAACTCTTCGGATTCGACCGGTTGATGTTTGGCTCCGACTGGCCTGTGTGCACCCTGGCAGGCAGTTGGAAGCAAGTACTTGCGGCATTTACGCAGGCTCTGGGGCCACAAATTGCCGATGAGCGGGCGAAAATCCTGGGGTCAACGGCTGCGAAGTTCTACGGTTTGCGGATATAATCGATGCGAGGTAATTAATCCATGAAGAAACTCGTTCTCTCCGTCTGCGCCTTGGGCATGTCTATGTTCGCCCAGGATATGAAAGAAAATCCGATCGCTGCAGTCAGTGCTAATTTGTACAAGACCGTCTCGACCAACATCACCAAGTCCATCGACAAGATGCCCGCTGACAAGTTCAGCTTCAAGTCTGTTGACGGCACCATGCCGTTTTCGGAATTTGTCGGCCACCTGACCGATGCCAACCAGAATTTCTGCACCGCCGTCACCGGTGGCACCAAGCCCGCCAGCATCCGCAAGGAAACTTCGAAGGATGTTCTCGCCAAGGCCTGGGCCGCTGCCGTCGCTGAATGCACCAAGGCCTGGGGCATGACCACCGACAAGAGCCTCGGCACCATGATCAAGATGGGCACGCGTGAAGTACCTGCAGCCCAGCCGATGATCCTCAACCTCAGCCATAGCTGGGAACATTACGGCAACATTGTGACCTTGCTTCGTTTGAACGGCATGGTTCCTCCTTCTTCCGAAGGCCGTTAATGTCAGCTTCCGCTTTAATCTCACGGGGACAGTTTCTACTGTCCCCGTTTGCTTTTGCAGCATCGAAAAAATCACCCAGGATCGTTTTTGTTGCCGGCGACCACGAGTATTCTGGCGAAGCCACGCTTCCACTTTTTGCGAAAGAACTCGAGTCAAGATTTGGATTCTCGACACAAGTACTCAAGAGCAGTCCGGATCAGAATTCAGAGACGAATATCCCGGGGCTTGAAGCTCTCGCTGATGCCGATCTGGCCGTGTTTTGCCTTCGTTGGAGGCGCTTGCCGGCAAGTCAACTCGCGCCGATAGAAGCCTACCTCAAATCAGCAAGACCAATCCTCGGTCTGCGCACAACATCCCACGCCTTCAACTACCCTAAAGACGACCCGCTGGACGCCTGGAATCGTTGGGGACCTGATGTTTTTGGTACGCCTCCGGGCTGGAATGCCGAAGGTCACACCCACTACGGCCATCAGGCAACAACACGCGTTACACGGAATCCAGCCGCCGGCAAAAGCCCTTTGCTCACTGGAGTGATCAGCGAATTTGTCGCTCCCTCCTGGCTCTACAACGTCTTGCCCAAATACCCGCCAAATGACGCTGAGGTCTTGCTTTACGGAGACGCCATCAACCCCAACAAGCCGGCCGTTCGTAATCCTGTCGCCTGGACCTGGCGCAACAAATACGGTGCCAAAGCCTTCTACACCAGCCTCGGCCATCCCGGAGATTTTGCAATAGAATCCTTTCAGCGTCTGCTCGTGAACGCGATTTTCTGGCAGCTCGATAAGAAGCCGGTAAAAAAATGGTCTGGCCCGATGAAGATCGACGTGCCTTACCGCGGCATGGTGAAGTCATAACCGGATGCTGCGTTCTATTACTGTCTCGACTACAGACCACATCTATCAACTGAAAGCGCAGGGCTTCAACGCGATCCATGTAGAGGCTGCAGATCCAAACCTCTCCACTTTGCTCGAAGTGGCTACAAAGTATGGCGTATCCGTGCATGCAAAAATACGCTTGCTCGAGCGGCCCGGTATCAGCGATACATCTCCTACCAATACGCTGGGGCAACACGTGGAAGGTGCCGAGTGTCCGTCACAACCGTTGGCCCAGGATCGTTGTCTCGATCTTTGCCAGAGAGTGGCGGCACAATTCCCCTGGGCAAGCCTGCAACTGATGGGGCTTGGATTCAGAGCCTTCCACCCAAAGCCAGAGGACCATGCAGAAGCTCCTTTCTACCGCAGCATCTGCTTCTGCGCCGCCTGTCAGTATGGCTACGGCGCGGCAGGATCGATCCTCGAACATGTCGCAAGAGAGGCCATCGAATCACCCACCACAAAGCACCCGACTGTCGACACCATGCTGTTGTGGCGGCGCAGCGTTCAATATGGTTTGCTGCGCCAGATTCACGATTTGGTCACGACGCCGTTATGTCTGCACACCGCTGCGGACCTCAGATACACCGGCGACAGAAGCTCACTCACTTTTGAAGAAGCGCATGGCCTGGTTGCGGCCTGCTCCGTAGCCCCGGCTTCACCCGAAGACTTGGCCCGCCTCGCGAGTCTTCCCCGCCCCATGCCCGTCTACTCCAACACGAACGTCACGCCAATAACTTTTTCTGGCTTCATACTTTAAGTAGAGACTATGTCAGTAAGAGGCCTTTTATGGCTTTCGCTCTATATGATCCTGATCTGCCTGCCGCTCGGGGTGGCAGCAATCTGGCCGGAGCCCTTTGCGGACACTCCACTCTTGATGAAGCTCGGCGTAGCATTCGGCTTTCTGGCATTCACAATTCTGGGCCTTGAATTCTCGTTGATCTCAAAGATCCAACCTGTGGCGAGTGCCTTCGGGATGGATGCCCTCATTCGCTTCCACCGCCAATTGGGGCTGGCCGCCACTCTGTTCGTGATCGCTCACGCTGTCGCACTCATCTACAACGGCTATCCGCTGGCCTGGCTCAATCCCTTCGGGCCTGAAACGACATGGGCCATGCGCTGGGCCATTGTCTCGGGGGCAGCCTTGATACTTTTGATCGCGCTGTCGCTGGCCCGGCAACACTTGCGCATCCGATATGAGTGGTGGCAATGGTCCCACAGTATTCTTGCCAAGATTGTGGTGCTGGCGGCACTGGCGCATCTGCTGCTTGTGGGGGCCTTCTCCTCTCAGCGCCCTATGCAATTCGTATTGGGAACCTATGTATTAGTGGTGTTGGGAATCTCGATCTACTTCCAGTTACTCAAGCCATTCTGGATGTGGTCTAGACCATGGCTTGTAGTGGAGAATCTCAAGCTATCAGCCGACACGCGCACACTGAAGTTAGGTCCGGCCAATCATTCCGGTTTTAGATTCGAACCCGGCCAGTTCGCCTGGCTCAGCACAGGCAGTTCTCCTTTCCACAAAGACCGCCACCCGATCTCGATGTCGTCCGCAGCGTCCGATGAGTTGGGCCACCCGATTGAGTTCACGGTGAAGAATCTTGGGGACTGGTCGGGCAAGGTTGTACCCGCGCTGCGGCCGGGAAGCAAGGTCTGGGTGGATGGCCCTTACGGAGTCTTCACCCCAGACAGAGAACAGGGTCCTGGCTACGTATTGATCGGAGGCGGAATCGGTATCACGCCGCTGCTTTCCATGTGCGAGACCTTTGCCGCCCGTGGGGATCTAAGCCCGGTTTACCTCTTCTACGGAAGTAGCTCATTCGAGAGTCTTCGATTTCGAGACCGCTTTGAGGCTCTTCAAACGCGCATGAATCTACAAGTAACCTATGCTCTGGAAAATGTGCCCGAAGGGTGGAAAGGGGAAACCGGCTTCATTACTCAAGATGTACTGCAAAGACATCTGCCGGAACAATCCAAACGCTTTCAATATTTCATTTGTGGCCCGGGCCCAATGATGGATTCGATCGAAACAATCTTGCCGAAAATAGGGATTCCCCCCAACCAGATCCACACAGAAAGATTCGTAATGGTCTAAGCTTTACTTCTTTTTGTCAGAAGCTTTTTTGGTGGGCACCATTTTCGCCCCGGCACCAACTTCAAAATTACTCGCAGGCAAACCTGAGTTGATCGTCACTTCGTTTGAATAGAGTTCCAGATTGCGTTCTCCATTGCGGCTGCGTGTAATCGCCCATGGCCACATTACGCCCTGAGTCAGACGGTATTTGGCGTAGTGTGTATCCTGCTCGTCCCAACCTTTATCTTTGGCATTCTGGCGCTTGTAATAACCGCGAACCGGAAGCTTGGTTGACGCATTAAGATAGATCGCGACTTCGCGGTTTTGGCTATCGGTGACATCGACAATTTCGACCGGCTGATTTTCGAACACTTCCTGGCCACGACGCTCAAAGATCATGTCCTTCTCATTAGCCCGGCAACGAAGGATATACATTGCATTGCGCAGCACGCCTTCTTCCCAGTTCTTGATCAGCTCTTCTTCCATGGGCTTTGCGCCACGATAAGAGACATCCCAGGCCTTGCCATCGCCACCGAAAACGACATAGTAATCCTGCTTTTTGCCAAAGACCTGCTTGTCGCGCTGCTTGATACCGGTAGCCGCATCAGCGTACATCGTCTCGAAGCGCGCCACGTCCAAACCACTCAGTCGCTCCCGGTAGTAGCTGTAGGCGCGGCCTTCTTCAGTACGGTCCCGCATGCCCATAAACTTGTCTCCACCCAGAGCAAGCTGGGCGTCGGCGATGAGCTTTCGGCCCTTCTCCTGCATGGTTTGCGCCCGCACAAAGGCGGGCGCAATTCCAAACACACTACTGCGAATTAAGTGTCTACGTGTCATTCCTTGCTACTCATCGCGGCCACCGTCAAACCGGTGTTCAGCTTCCAGTCGGTTACCGTCTGCGTTGAAACCTGCCCGTTCTGGGTGATCTTCAACTGCATCGGCAATTTGAGTCCGCTTACTTCCTTGAAATCACCATAGCCGATCTCGGCGCTGATCCCACCTTCAGTAAAGGCGAGCTTCGACGGCAACATCGTCTTCGGGTCATAGAACAGCTTCAACATCAAACCACTGGCATCCTTCAGTTCGAGTTCGCCTTCCTTAACCAGATTGACGCTACGGCCGGCAATCTCGTTGCTTTGCAGAATCGCAAAATAGTCACGCTGCAATTGACCCTTCACCTGAGCGGCGAACGGCCCGGCCAAAGGCTGCTCACCCTGAGGCGCCTTGAGAAAGCCCTTTTCGCCATCGAAGAAGGCGATGATCTTGCCAAAAGGCAACTCATTGACCTGGCGGAACACCATCGGCTTCAACCAGGAATTGGTCTGCTTCACATTCACCTTGTTGCCGCCCATGTTCAATTCACTTGAGATGCTTTGTACATAGTCATTCACACCGGCAATCTTGTCCTTGCCACCAACAGTCGCGGCAATTTTGTCGATCGCAGCTTTGCCTGCAGCCAAAGACCCGGCATCGGCCTTGGCCGTCTCTGCCTTGGGTTGAGGAATGCTGATATCCAGCTTTTTCACCTCACCAAGCGCTTTGAGTTTGTCAGCGAATTTCTCGGTCTGCCCGATGGCGACGATCGTGAATTCTTCAGGCTTGATGTATTCCTTGGCGACACGCAAGATATCCTGCGCGGTGACCTTTGAAACCGCATCTTTATAGCGATTGATGAAATCAGAAGGGTAGCCGTAATATTGGTAGTTCATCAAACGATTGAGCGTCTGCACGGGCGAAGCAAAGCTGAACACAAAAGTGTTTTCAACTCGTTGTTTGGCAGCTTCAAGTTCAGTTGGGCCCACCATTTCCTCACGCATGCGCTTCACTTCTTTGAGCGATTCCATGATCGCCTGATCTGTTGTAGCGGCAGCGGTGCTACCGGTGATGCGGAAGGTCCCCTCATGCAGATAGTCGGCAGACCAGCTGCTTGAGATCCCGTAGGCAAGGCTTTTGTCGCTGCGGATGCTCTGCATCAAGCGATTGGAGAAAGTACCTGCCCCACCGAGGATATTCGACATTACAGTCAGCGCTGCATAATCCTTGTCGCTCAGCTTGCCACCGATGTGACCGATAGAAAAGAAGGTCTGTTCCGTGTCGGACTTGTCTGCGATATACACGCCAGCCGCCTTCTGTTTGGTCACAGCCGGGAAAGCAGGCACGGCTGGACGTTGCGTAGTCCAGTCTGCAAAGAGCTTCTCGAGCTTCGCCTTTACAGCAGCAGAATCTACATCGCCGTAGATCGAAAGCATCGCGTTTGCAGGAAAGAAATAGCGATCGTGGAAGGCCACAAGGTCTTCCCGCTTAACGTTGGCAATCGTCGAGTATTCTTCATGATCACCATAAGCCGTGTCCTTGCCATAGACAAGATTCTGGAACTCACGATTGAGGATGCCACCCGGGTCATCATTGCGGCGCGAGATGCCGCTGCGGGTTTGCGTCAACACAAGATCGAGGCGATCTTGAGGGAATTCAGGCTCCACAATCACTTCCTTGAACAGCTCCAATACTTCGTCGAAATTCTCTTTGAGGCAGTTGAACCCTACGCTTCCACTGTCGTCGCCGATGCCTGCCTCAACCGTAGCCGCGATCAATTCGAGCTTCGCGTTCAGTGCGTCGCCGTTGCGCTTTTTAGTGCCACCACTGCGCATCACTTGACCAACAATTCCAGAAAGACCAGCCTTCTCGGCTGGCTCCAGCAGCGATCCCGTGCGAACACGCAGAGATCCACTGGCGAGCGGCAGTTCATGGTTCTCAAGAATCATCACCTTCAACCCATTGGGCAGAGTGAATTGCTCCACCTTGGGAAGCTGTACCTGCTTCAGAGCCGGGTATTTCAAGGTCTGATAAACCGGTAAAGGAGCTTTGACTGGCTTCTGTTGGGCAAAGGAGCTCACCACAATCAGGCTGCTAACAATTAATTTTTTCATGATCCGGATACTCCTACTTCTTTGCCTGCTGGGCGGGTTGCACTGTGGCGCCCACGGTTCTGTTCTTGGCAATCAGATACTTCTTGGCGGCAGTCATTACATCTTCGGCCGTCACTTTGTCGAGGTCATCGAGTTGGGTAAACAACGCACGCCAGTTCCCAAACATTGCTTTGGTAGTCGCAAGATTCTGAGCCATACCGCTATTGGAATCGAGGCTGCGAATCAACTGGGCGCGCAGCAGCGTCTTCACACGCTTCATCTGTTCCTCGCTCACCTTCTCCGTCTTCAAACGTTCGATGATTTCGTAAGCTGCCTTCTCGCAGTCTTCGGTGGTTTTGCCGGCATTGGGCACAAGAAACACGGCAAAGAGATTCTCGCGACGGCCACCGGGGAAGGTCGGAATCGCCTGTGCAGCCAGAGCAATCTTCTTGTCCTGCACCATCTCCTTGTAGAAGAGACTGGTGCGGCCAGTGCCAAGCAAGGTTGCCATCACATCAAAAAGCACGTCGTCTTTGTCGAGCGCATTCGGGCGCTTGTATCCAACCAGCACCAGGGGCTGTGATGGGCTCTCTACCAACAGACGCTTCTCGCCAAACTGTTCGTTTTCTTTGGTCATCATGCCCGTCGGCTTCGGGCCACCGGTCATCTTCGAGAAGTACTTCTCCGCCATACGCTTCACTTCGGCCGGGTCGACATCGCCAGCAATTGCGATCACCAGATTAGACGGCACGTAGTATTGCTTGCGGAAGGCCATAGCATCGGCAAAACGATAGCTTTCGATATCACTCGGGATGCCAGCAGGCGAAGTGCGATAAGGGTTAGTTGCAAAGGCTACCGTCAACATTTCATAAACCAGACGGCCTGTTGGATCGGATTCAATCCGCTGCCGGTATTCCTCACGAATCACTCCGCGTTCGTTATAAAACTCGCGAAAAACAGGATTGATAAACCGGTCGCTCTCCATGGCAAACCACAACTCCAGCTTGTTGGCCGGAAGGCTCATCATATAGGCCGTCTCGTCGAGACTCGTGAAAGCATTCAAGCCAACCGCGCCGCTCTCTTCGAGCACTTTCGTGAAGCGCTCCTTGTCGACGAATCCATTGGCCTTGTCGATAGCCTTCTTCAAGCCCTCTTCGAGCGACTTCACTTTGTCGGCACTCGTCTCGGAACCTTTGTTGCGTTCCGCAGTCAAAGCATCGTATGCCGCCTCGACGGCTTCCATTGCTTTCAGCTCTTCAGGCAAATTGAGCGTGCCCACGGTCCTGGTGCCCTTGAAAGCCATGTGTTCAAACATGTGGGCCAGGCCAGCCTGACCCTTCGGGTCATCGGCGGAGCCTGCATTCACGCGGCTGAAAAAGCTGACCACCGGTGCCTGGTGGCGCTCATAAACGACGAAGGTAATGCCATTCGCCAACTTGAATTCTGTAACGCGCTTCTCAATATCGGCCAAGTTCTGGCCCAACATCGCTGCGGGTAAAAGCGCCGCGAGCGCAAGGATAATTCTCTTCATAAAGGGGTACTTTCAGTATCCCATGCGAGTTAACATCACTGATTGACAGCCAATCATGCTTGAACATACAACTCAAATCCGCGTCCGATACGCCGAAACCGATCAGATGGGCGTGGTCTATCACGCCAATTACGTGGTCTGGATGGAGGTGGGACGCGTGGAAGCGATGCGATCGGCTGGGCTTAATTATGCCGAGATGGAGCGCGAGGGCATCCGCGTCGCCGTTCTTGGCGTTGAAGTCGATTACAGGGCGGCAGCCAGATATGACGATCTCGTCGACGTTACAGCCAAAGTGGTCGAAGTGCAGAGCCGCAAGATGCGCATCGAGTACGAAATTCATCGAGCTTCGGATCACGTACTACTTGCCACTGGAGCACCTCGCCACCTCTTTATCAATCACGATTTGAAACCAGTTCGTTGCCCGGATAAATACTTCGAGCTCTTCAAAAATAAAAACTCTGAATAATAGCTCTTTACCACTAATTTGTAGTTTGTGTCCGCATGGAAACGAATGAGCTGACTGTACTATTGCGTCGAATGGTGGCTTAGCCCTTGCCCCCAGAGCGAAACAACTATCCCGAAAATCAGAACTCGCAACATTCGTTCCATGATCGCAATTCAAGACAGCAGTCAGCGAGTCCGGTTGACACGATGTTCATAAATTTTTTTGATAAATTCACTTCATTAGATTCGCTGCTACGCTGGCTTTGCTTGCCACAGGACTTTTGGCACAAGATTTTCGAGCTGTCATTTCAGGCGATGTTACGGATTCAACTGGAGCAATTGCCCCAGGCGTCAAAGTGACCGCGAGAAACCTCGATCAGAATGTGGAGTACACAAGCCTCACCAATGAAGGTGGCCGTTATGTTACACCCTTCCTTCCTCCAGGCAAATATTCCATTCGCTTTGAAAAATCGGGCTTGAAACCCTTGACGCGTGACTCGATACGGCTCAGCGCGGTA
>JBKJUN010000949.1:0-2045 GCA_046590555.1 Bryobacter sp.
GCAAGGGATCACGATTTCCTGGCCACCAGGCTTCGCTTGCATTCTGCTTGGCCGACGATTCGAGAGCTTGAGCGATTTCGATGGCGCGTGGATCCTTCAGATTGTCGAGGGCCAGCCCAAGGAAGGCCAAGCCGTAGCTGGACATCTTGGGCCGTGCAGACCATACCGACTCGACATCAGCCTTGCCGCCGAGGGCAAAGGCCATGTAGGCGCGTAAGTCACTTCGTGCATCCGATTGACGGATAAACTCCTTGCGCAACCATTGTTCACCGCGAGTGATCACTTCGGGCGACACCTGGTAACCGGCAGCACGTGCTTGCTTTAGCCCCGCTACGACGTGTGCGGTCATGAAAGGATGAGACTCATCGGTCTTCCACCAACCCCAGGCTCCATCGTCGTGCTGATAGTCATAGAGCCGTTCGAGACCGGCGTTCACTTTCTTGAGAAGGTCTTCCCTCTTAACATTGGACTGGATCTTCAACTCGTCGAGAGCCTTGGAGACAATGATGTTCGGAAGAAAACTGGACATCGTCTGCTCAGTGCAACCGTAGGGGAACTGGGTGAGATATTCGAGTGCCCCGAAGAGGCTAGCCGCCAGCGACGGGGAGACCCTGACTTCAACCTGTCGATTCCCTGCCCCAGGGGCGTCGAGACTGGCCGTTGCCGACTGCTGGCTCGACAGTGAGCCGCTGGCCCCATTCGAGAAAAGCGTGCCGTAGGATTTAACCGGGATGCTAAGTTCCATAGCATCAGATTCTTCGTTGGTGATGCCCTTGGCCGTAAGCACACTAGTGCTGCCCGGCTTCACACGCAAGCGGAATTCAACCTTGGCTGAAGACTTCGAATCGACGCGAACGATTTGCTCAACCGGGCCGAGGAAGTCCACTCCGGTCGCACTGAGACTCACTTTGGCGTCCTTGGCGGAACTGAGGTAGTTCTGCACGATCACGCCGATGCTAACCTCGTCGCCTTCCATCAGGAATCGGGGAGCGACCAGCCTCAACATCAGATTCTTTCGCACAATCACGCGATTGAGGGTCGCCCCAACTTTGGTGTCGGTAGTGATGGCTCTTGCCGTGCCTCGCCACATGGTGAGCGCGTCAGGGAAAGCAAATTCCACCTTGCCCCGGCCGTTTGCGTCGGTAACGAGATCGGCCGTCCAGAATGCAGTATCGGGAAATGCTTTGCGGACGCGAGGGTCACCAACGCGATCTGGCTTAAGTTGGCCCAGGCTGGGACGCAGCCTGGCCAGCCGCATAGCCCGTTTGCCTGCCTCACCACGGAAGTAATAACTCAGAGAGCTGGAGCTTGTAACTTCGTTGTATACGTTGCCGTAGAAGTAACTGAGCGGAGTCTGAGTCATATCCTTCTGGACGGCATAAAGAGCCTCGTCGACCACGCCAAAGCTGAGCTCGGCTCGCACAGGTTGTCCCTTCCAGTCTTTGACTTCAACTCCGTATTGTGCCGGCTCTCCTGGCTTGAACTCCTGCTTGGCTGGAGTGATGTTGACACTAAGTTCCTTCTCGACCGGAGGCACCTTGAGCGCTACAGATCCCTGATGCAGCTTGCCTGCCTTCAGGTAGCTGACACTGAGAAAGATCTTGGGTTGGTACTCGTTTCGTATGGGTACATCGATCGTGATCCCGCCTGAGGCTGCGGCGCGCACGGCCCGAGAATCGATCACCGTGCGGCATTCGGTTGTGACCCAGATATCCGTATCCGGCTCGGTGGTAACTACCAGGACCCTCGCTGTCTCACCCGGGGCATACTTCTTCTTGTCGGGAATCAGCTTGACCGTCTCTTCGTTGCCTCCAAAGATGGCACCGCTGCCGCTGGCCCAGGTCCAGGCCTGATCGTTGACATCGCGGCCTTCAGGCGTCCGCGAAATCACCGTAACAGTGTAGCTGCCAGCCTCAGAAATCGGAAAGCTCAGCTTGGCCATCCCGTCGGCACCGGTGCGGCC
The DNA here is from genome assembly GCA_046590555.1 of Bryobacter sp. Lineage (GTDB taxonomy): Bacteria > Acidobacteriota > Terriglobia > Bryobacterales > Bryobacteraceae > Bryobacter. The sequence continues at coordinate 1,964 of JBKJUN010000949.1, forward strand.
GTTAGATGTGGCCACCACCGGGCTACTGCGTTGTCCGTTGTCATAAATGTAGCGGCGCAACTCGGCACGAAAGCTGCCAGCA
>JBKJUN010000967.1:0-9201 GCA_046590555.1 Bryobacter sp.
CCGGGGATACCGAGGAAGCCAGGGATGGGTTGGCGAATCCCGATGTTGAGGCCGGTCTCGGCTAGACCTTGTGTGGTGAGCGAGGTGTGGAAGGGCGTGAGGGCGCGGTAATCGGTCCAAAGATAGCTGCCGTAGAGGCGTGTACCAATTGCTGGGAGTGCACCGCTAAGTTTCATGCTGGCAAAGCTCTTCTGGCTGCGATGGATGCCAGAGCGGATCGCGGTTGCTTCGCTAGACGGGGACGCTGTGAGCTTGAAGTCGCGCTGGTCTGTGCGGAGGATGCCGCCGAGTCCATAGCCGGTTGAGAGCTTCCATTTACCGGGGAGGTTTTGGGTCCAGCCAGCCATGAAGCCAGCGCGGTAGTAGCCGCCGATGTTAAAAATGCTGGCATTGGTGGCCAGGTCTGGTACGAGGTCTTTGCCAAGCATGTCTTCGGGTGCACCGATGGTAGCGATACCTGCGTTTGAGACGCCTTCACGGTAGGTGGATGCAAAGACTTCACCGATTGCAAATTTCCTGTTGTAGCCGAGTTCGAAGTTTTCTACGCGCTGTGCCTGAGTTGTGCCATTGCGGCGGGTAATACGCGGGAAGAGTGCCAGGCCCGAGATCTGGCGTTGCATGTCGGCTTCATCGCCTTTGCCGCCAATCAAAAGGTCTACTGGAGGGAAGCCGCTGGAGAAGGCAGCCTTAACGGTGCCTAGCTGCTGACCGTCCCAGGTGAGGCGGGCGAAGGGACTGAGATAATTGAGGCGTTCGAAGAACTGTACGCTATCCATTGACGCACCGTACTCGATCAATATCTTGTCGGAGATCTGGAATCGGTCGGAGAACGTAGCGCTGACAGTACGGAGGAGAGGAGCACCGGTGTTAGATGCCAGGAGGCCCTGTCCGGCCCGAATTGGCAGGTAAAGCTGCCGCATAGTGAGGCTGATTTGGGGATTCGGTACATCAAAGCCAACTGGCGAATTAACGCTGCGCTGATAAGTGGTGCGGAAACCGGCAGTGGGAATGCCACTGGCGAGGCCATAGCCGAGATTGCCGGAGAACTGAACCTGATTGCGGCCGAGGAGCGAGGTTCCGACAGCGAAGGAGGTGCCGAGGTCAGACTGGGAGCCGAGTGAGAAGTTGGTAGGAGAGTCGCCGCTCGATAGCTGGACGAGGGCACGAGTGTCGGTGAAGAGCTTGGTGGCACTGGAGGTGCGAGTTTGGGGGTTAGGGTCCCAGGTGGGCAGCGCGCGGAGGACAGGACGAGTCGAGAGGGAGCCACGAAGTGCGGCTCGCCAGTCTTCACTCATCAGGAAGGAACCTGGAGGTGGGGCGTAGAAAATTTCGATACTGCTGAAAAGGTTGGCTAGCTGGATCGCGAGGTATCGCTCGGCACCAGGGCCGATCTGGATGTTGGCCCTAGTGGCCGGGACGAAGCTTGAAAGAGACACACGCACGGTATAGTTTTCTGGACTGAGCGAATCGAAAACAAAAGCTCCGCGCTCATCGGTGATGGCGCGGAGAATTGGTTTTTCGAAACGATTGAGTAGCTGGACGGTAGCACCCATTTGGGCGACTCCGCCGGTGCTTTTGACCAGACCAAGGATACGACCAGTGAAACGTGCAGCCGTGGCTGCTTCCATCGGTGAACACACGATCAGGATGCCCAGCACGAGGCCAGGTAATAAAGTCGCGGAACGATGGGACGCTCGCAACCGCATAGGAACGGTGTGACTACTCCTTCAGGCTTGCGCGGACATTTGTGTCGGCCGCGACGCTAAAGTTCGCGGTCTGAACTAACGACTGATTGCTGTTCTGGTCAGTGACCTTCAATTTCAGAGTATATCTCCCGGGAGCAAAACCTTGAAGGGGGAGAAGTTTCTCAATTGTGACCTGAGTGGCTGAAGCGCCAGGGATCTCCGAAAGTGCTTCGGTAAACTCGACGACCTTCTCGCCGTCGGCCTTCGAGATTTCGTAGGAGACGCTGCCGAGGGGCTTCTGAGTCTTTTCGTCAGGCATGAAATTGTAGAGCGCCTGGTAGATGCCCATCTTCTCGTTCTGGGTGAAGGCATCATTCAGACGGGGGCGGACCTTTGAGGTACCGATAACGAACTGGCCTGCACCAATGTTCTTGGTAGGGACCTTTTCGATCATGTCAGCCAGGATCAAGCTGGAGGCACCGAGGCGCTCGTCTTCAAAGCGCGGCACAGTGATGGCCATTTCGTAGTTGTTCATGTTGCCACCGACGACGTCTTTGGCGACGACATTTACGCGATATGTGCCGGGGGGCAGAGGTACAGCGTTCTGGTAGATGGCCTTGCCTTTGGAAGCTTCAGCAAGCATGACAGAGGGGGTTTCGATGACGACCGGGGTTTCCCAGACGTTGACGACGCGGCGAGTCATTGAAGTGATGCGGGCGTAGATGTTGACCATGGCCTTCGAGATGCTGTCGGTGGACTTAAACTGCAGGTCGCCCTTGTTCATCTGGATGGTGATGTAGGTCATGACGGTGGAATTGGTGAGGCGCACGAAATCGGTGCGGACCAGGATCGGAAGCACGTTAAAGGTGACCTTTGAGTTGACGCTGGCTTCGAGATCCTTGAATTTGACTGCGGGAGGCTTCTGGAGGAGCGCGAACTGCTGGAGACGCTCGAACTGATTCATACGCTGGGGCAAGGCTTGGTTACCGGTGCCGAGACGGGTGCCGTCGGTACGAGTGAAGCGATCGTTCTTGCTGGACATGCCCATCTGTTCATACATCGTGAGACCGGCATTGGGGACGTAGAGGAGAGCGTCTTTTTCAGACGGGTCCATGGTCATGCGGAATTCACCAGTCATGGTGGTATCGACAAATTCGATCATGACGTCATTGCCGATGCCGTCCAGGTAGCGATAACGCCACTTCTGAAAGGGGAAGGTTGAGGTTGTGCCGCCGCCTTCTTCGATGGGCCGCTGGTAGGTGCCGCCGCTTGGATGATCTTCGATTTCGTCAGGGGGGCCAAAGGTGATGTAGATACGGCCACGGTCGGCCTTCCAGCCGGGAATGCCGCTGGCAAACCGCTCATTGGCGTAGGCGATGCGGCGGTAGTGTTCTTCTTTGTACTCATTTTCCTGCGTATCGGGAGTGGGATCGCGACGGAGCCAGAACTGTTCGATGAACTGTTCACGCTCTTCGTCGGTGCTGAGACGCTTGAAGGAGGTTTTTTCTTCGTCGGTGATGATGTAGAAAACGTCTTCATTGAGCCATTTGCGGAAAGGAGTTTCGAGTTCCTTGCGCAGTTTGTCTTCACGACGTTTCTGATCACGGGCACTGAGCGGCTTCGCAATGGTTTCGCGATCACCCTGCTCGGCGTCCTTCTTTTTGACCTTTTGCGCGAGTGCCGGGGATGTTACTAGCGACAAAGCCAGTGACGATCCGACTAGAAATTGAATTAAGCGCTTTGCTTTCATACTGTTTTCCCTTCCCAACAGAGACTTCGGGAGCTACCTAGATGATAGTCCTCTGCGCAACCCCAGTCAATCGTTGGAAGTGGGCGAGGGCGGATCGGTTTCATCGAGATTCAGCTTTGTTCTAGGAGCATCGGCCTGAATTCTTCACAATTGAGCTGTTTTTGCTTTGCCTGGGGGCTGGCTAGATGATGTTGTTGGCCTTGGTCTGAAGAGTCTGGGCGAAGAGACTCATCCATTCTGGCCCCATATTTGCTTCTCTCTGGTCTGGGTGCTCGCTTGTCCACTCGAGAATCTGAATCATTGGCATCGACGCGACCCGCTTTTCGTTGGGATTAGATGCGATCAGGATCAGGGCGTCGCCAGGCCGGGCAAGGGTGGGGAGCCGCTCTACCTCAGCGCCATCGATGTTGGCGCAGTTTTCTGCGGGTGACATAACCAGGAATTCCCGGCAGATGAGAGGGCGCTCGTCATAAATCGAGCAGGATTCTTCTTCGAGAAATGGGCAGGGCACACCTTTGGCAAAGTAGGCGCCGAGGTTTGCCATGGCGTTTCGCTCTTCTTCTTGTCCACTGACGCGCTGAAACATGTTGGTGAGCAAACCGGTGCTGCGAAAGGCATCCATGCCGGCAGCGAATCGCTCCTGAACCTTGGATTTCTGCGGTTCAGGCATCGCATCTACTACCGAGCGCAAGCGGTGTGCTTCAGGTTCGGAGACAGGAACAGCCATACGGCAACAGGCCCCACAGCCTTTCTTGCAGGAGATATGTTTGTTCTCACTGGCAGCCTTGCCAATCGCGACATCTACGAGTTGATCGGCAATCAAACGGAAAGAGGGCAGCATGGCTGGAAGATCCACTGGGTCAAAAGGTACATCTACTTCGATCTGAATCGAGGCTTCGCCAAGCTGGAGTTGGACCGTCATCGGAATGTGCATGGGTTTCAGTTTAGAGCTCGCCGGTCTGGAGCGATTCGTTCGCCTTGGTCTGGAGGGCCGCCCCAAATAGGGCCACCCATTCAGGGGCGAAGAGTTCTTCGCTGAGATCTCGATTTTCGCTGGTCCATTCGAGAATTTGAATGAGAGGCAGGACGGCTTCGCGGGATTCGTGCTGTTGCGAGGCAATCATAACGAGGGCTCGACTGGGGCGGGATGGCACCACAAGCCGCTCCACTCCTTCGCCTTCGATATTTGAACAATTTTCGGCGGGAGAGCTAACCATGAATTCGCGGCAAATCAGGGGGCGCTCCTCATAGATCGAACAACTATTATTCTCCAGAAATGGACAGGGGTGCCACTTGGCATAGTATGCGTGGAGGCCAGCCATGACCCTTGGGATATCGTCTTTTGAGCGGGGGCGCTGGAACATGTCGTGGAGCAAGCCTGTGTCGCGAAACACATCCATGGCTGCGGCGAATCTGGCTTGAACAGCAGATCGCTGGGGCGCGGCCATCGCATCGACCACATCACGCAAGCGGTGCGCTTCCGGTTCTGAAACCGGAACGGCCTGATGGCAACAGGCCCCACAGCCGGCCTTACAGGAAATCGTTCTGTGCTGACTGGATGCTGCATCGATAGCAATCTTGGCCAAGTCGTCTGTAACCGAACGGAAAACGGGCAGCAAGCCCTGCAGATCTGCCGGCCAGGCAGGCACTTCCGTTTCCAGTTGAATCAAGGCCTCGCCCAGCTTGAGTTGGATTGACATCGGGATCTGCATATCGCATCTAGTGTAAATCTACTCAACTGACTCCAAGAAATTTAAGGTGTCATACTTGGGGGGCTGAAACGCTTTGTATGGCAAGCAGATCCGTTAGAGCAGATAGAAGGTATTTGCATGAATTTACGGATCGGATGCGAGCTTGTTTACAGGTTTCCTCAACCAACACCGATCATCCTGGTTGTGAATGTGCATGAGTCCCGCGTGCAGGATCTTGTTGAGCCGGACAGGCTGAGTGCAGATCCATCGATTGAGATCTCGAGCTACGTTGATGGCTTTGGAAACCAATGCACGCGGCTGCTTGCGCCTGAAGGATTGTTGCGGCTGAGTGTGGATGGAGTGATTCGCGATAGCGGATTACCGGATGAGATAACGGCTGAGGCGTGGCAAGATGAAGTGCCTGACCTGCCTGAAGAGAACCTTGTATTTTTGTTGGGAAGCCGGTATTGCGAGACCGATTTGCTCTCCAATACGGCATGGCAACTGTTTAGTGGGATCGCTCCGGGATACGCGCGTGCCAAAGCGATTTGCGACTATGTGCACAATCATCTGACTTTCAACTATGGAAACGCTCGGCCGACTCGAAGTGCAGCGCAGGCTTATGAAGAGAGGTCCGGCGTTTGCCGGGATTTTGCACATTTGGCAGTTGCATTTTGCCGCTGCATGAATATTCCTGCGCGGTATTGCACTGGATACCTGAGCGATATCGGGACTCCGTTGCCGCATCCGTCAGGAGATTTTGCAGCGTGGATCGAGGTCTGGATTGGTGGACGCTGGCATATGTTTGATCCACGTAACAATGTGCCGCGTATTGGGCGGATATTGATGGCGCGGGGGAGGGATGCATCGGATGTTGCGATCGCCACCACCTTTGGGCCGAATATGCTCGAGAGCTTTCGCGTGTGGACCGATCAGATCGTCGAGATTGAAGCTAACTGATGTCCGTACTGACGGTTCATCATTCGACGCTATACCGGTATAGCGAGCCCGTGGGGCTAGGAGAACATCGCATGATGTTTCGACCGCGCGAGAGTTATGACCTCCGTCTGATCCGGACAGAACTTGAGATCAATCCGAAGCCGGCGATGCTTCGATGGCTGCATGATCCTTTTGATAACTCGGTTGCTGTAGTGAGCTTTGAGGGGACGACGAGAGAACTGAGCTTTGAAAGCACCGTGACGCTTGAGCATTTTGAGACTTCCCTGCCCGAGTATCCACTGGAAGATTATGCGCGGACCTATCCATTTCGTTATGCCGATGAGGACTACCCGAATATCGTCTCAGGTCTGGAACGCCGCTATGCCGGGGAGAGCGTTCCGGAATGGGCCTTGCAGTTTCTCGATCCGGCGGAGCAGACGCTGACGATGAAGGTATTGAGTGCGATGTCGATGGGGATTCGGGAACAGTTTAAATACAACGTGCGAAGTGAGAAAGGCGTGCAGACGCCGGAAGATACACTCAAAAGCCGGCGAGGGAGTTGCCGGGATTTCGCTGTGTTGATGATGGAGGCAGCGAGGTCTTTGGGGATTGCGGCGAGGTTTGTAAGTGGTTACATTTTTGCCCCTAATAGCTCGGGACTGGCTGGGGGCGGGGCGACACATGCGTGGATGCAGGCTTATCTGCCCGGCGCAGGCTGGATCGATTTTTGCCCGACCAATGGCATCATCGGGAATCGCAATCTGATACGTGTAGCTGTGGCCTGGACTCATGATCAGGTGTTGCCGCTGTGGGGGACTTATGCGGGTTCTGCCGAGGCCTTTCAGGGTATGGATGTGAGTGTGAATGTTACTGAAGTGGTCGAATCCGTTGCATAGTATTCTTCGACGCAGTGGGGCAAGCCGGTTTGTTTTTTTGTGTGACCACGCGAGCAATCATGTTCCGGAAGAACTTAGTGGGCTTGGCGTTGAAGCGGAAGAACTGGAACGGCATATCGGTTGGGATATTGGGGCTGCGGGGGTGACAGAGGTGTTGTCAGAGTACTTTGATGCTCCAGCGATTCTTTGCGGGGTTTCGAGGTTGGTGATTGATTGCAACCGGCAATTGGATGCACCTGATTTGATTCCTGAGGCGAGCGACGGTACAGAGATTCCGGGGAATCTTGGGATGAGTGCGGCGGCTCGAGCTGAACGGATTGACCGCTGGTTTCGGCCGTATCATGATGCGGTGGAAGCGGTGCTGGATGAGCGTGTGGGGAGCGTGGTGGTGTCGATCCATTCGATGACACCTTCACTTCGAGGAGTTGACAGGCCCTGGCAGATTGCTCTCTCGAGTTATCTTAATCGAAGTCTTGCCGATCCTATATTGGCGGCTTTGCGTGTGCCGGGGGATGTGGTGGTTGGGGACAATCAGCCTTATGATCTGGATCCGGCAGTGGACTATAGCGTGCCGTTTCATGCGATGCGGAGAGAGTTGCCGCATGTGCAGGTGGAGTTTCGGCAGGACGAGGTAGCGGATCCTGATTCGCAGCGGTTGTGGGCGATGCGGTTTGCGACGGCGCTGCAGTTATCGATAGAAGGGTGACCAGGTGATCCAGCGGGGGCCGTAATGAGGCTGGGGCTGGTTGAGTTCGAGTGCACCGAGGTCTGGGGCTTTGCCGGTAAAGTTGTCATTGATCGTGGGGAGAACTTGCCCCGCGTCGATGGCTCTGGAGTTGGGCTTGAGGTGGAAGTTGAGGTCCGTCGAATGGTAGACGTGATATCGGCGGTTGATGTCGGGCATTGCGAGATTCTCAAAGATGTCGAAATCGAGTTCTACGCCGTGTGTCTCCTGGCCAGTGGCTTGCTGGAGTTCGGCTAGTGTGGCGAAGGATCGCATCTCGGCTCCAGGGGCGCGCCAGTTGTATTGCTTCGCTACGCTACGGTTGGGGCGGAAGCCGTTGTAGTCACTGCTGAAGCTAGGTGTTGCGTGTGCCCAGGTCATGATGCCTTTATTCGGCGTGTCGCGACCAAGAAAGATGTTGTTGCGGAAGTGGGAGTTGGAATAGGGCTCGGCAGCGGCTTGTTCCGTAATGAAGGTGTTGTGATAGACGACGATGCCGGCGGGAGAGGCATTGAACTTGAGGGCTCCACCGGCGGGGACGTGATAGAGCAGGTTGCGGATGAAGTAGACAGGGCCACCGAACATGGGCTGGGCGCTATAGCCGTTGTGGGCAGCGTTGACGCCTCTGTTCTGGTAGACGCGGATGTTGTGTGCGCCGCCATCGGATTCAATGAAGTCGTCGTTGGAGAGATGAATGTCGTTGTTGTAGATGTCGACGGAGGAGGCGCGACGATCGGGGTCGGCTTCTGGTGGGCCATAGGTTGAGATGCAGATGGCATCGTGGAAATAGGCGACGGCATTGTGCGCGATGATGTGGCCGGGGCCGTAGACCTTGATCGCGAAGAAGCTGCGGAGTTGATGCGAAGGATAGATGCCGGCGGCTCTTGAGTTGACTTGATTCCAACCGATGACACGCATCTGGTCTTCACGACCGAGAAAGAGATTGTCGGTGATGAGGAAGTCGCTGGAGCCTGCGTTTTCGGTCCAGATGCCGACGCCGATGTCTTCAAATCGGCAGTTGCGGACAGTGAGAGCGACGGCGCCCATGACTTCTTTTTCGCCGGCGAAGAGGGCGACTTCTGTGTTGCGGAAGGTGAGGCCTTCAAAGATGTGATGGTGAGTGGCCATGACATCGAAGAGCTTATGGTTACCTGCGCCGTCGAAGATGGCCTCGCCGTCGCCTGCGCCTTTGATTGTGATGGGTTTGTCAGCAGTGCCTTTGAGGGAGAGCGACATGGAGCCGGTGAAGGGAGCGCTTAAGGGGTCGACGTAGTTGAGACGGTCTGGACGGTAGAGGCCGGCATGGATAAGGATGGTGTCGCCGGGCTGGGCTTTCTTCATGCGGACGGCGGTCCAATCGCCGCGGCCTTCACCGTAGTAGGCGGCTTTGAGGCCGATGAAACTCGGTTCGAGCTTGGTGCCTTCATGGTCGTTGGGATAGACGTGGAGGGTGCGCCCGGTGGTGGAGGGCTGGGGTTCGTTGCGGGTCTTGACAGTGACGCGCTGTTGGGATTGG
>JBKJUN010001011.1:0-4869 GCA_046590555.1 Bryobacter sp.
TGAGGAACCACATCATCCGTCGGGTCGACAAAAAGCGCAAGACGATCACCACTGTCGCTGGCACCGGGCAACCAGGCTTCAGCGGCGATGGCGGCTACGCAAAGAAAGCAACCCTTCGGCAACCGCACAGCATCGTCTTCGACCCCCAGGGCCGACTCCTCATCTGTGACATCGGCAACGACCGTGTGCGCCGTCTTGATCTCAAGTCCGGCACGATCGAAACCTATCTCGGCAATGGTGAAAAGAAGGACCCCGTAGAAGGTGCCAAACTCCTCGACACTCCTCTGCTGGCTCCACGCGCGATCGAGATCGGCAAAGACGGCAAGCTCTACATCGTCAAGCGTCAGGGCAACGCATTGTACGAAGTAGACCCCAATCGCGGTACTTATCATTTGCTCGCAGCCAAAGGCTTCAACGGCCCCAAAGGCATCGCCGCTGGCCCTAAAAACACACTATACATAGCCGATACAGAAGCCCATGCAATACAGCGCTTCGATCTAAAGACCGGCAAAATCACTCAGGTCGCAGGCAGCGGTCAAAAAGGCGACGGGCCTGACGGCGACCCCATGCAGTGCAAGTTGAACCGCCCGCATGGAGTTTTTGTCGACAAGAAGGGTGTCGTTTATTTGGCCGACAGTGAGGCGCACCGTATCCGTAAATTCAAAATTGCAATAAGATAGTCGCATGCATGCGCGTGCCCTGATTGCGCTGACCGGACTCTTGTCCCTGTTGGCCGCCGAAGAATCCAAGACCTTCACCTCGATGCAAAAGCGTTGGTGGGCCATCCAGCCCCTGGCACGCGTCAGCATCCCAATGGTGAAAGAGACCCAATGGGCGAAGAACGAAATCGACGCTTTTGTTCTCGATAAGCTCGAGGCCAAAGGGCTCAGCCCGAACCCAGTTGCAGACAAAGCTACACTTCTGCGCCGCATCACGCTCGACATCACCGGCCTTCCTCCGACGGTTGAAGAGATGCAGAGCTTCCTAGAAGACGCTTCGCCCAAAGCATGGGAGCGCGTTGTCGATCGACTTCTAGCCTCGCCTCATTACGGCGAACGCTGGGCACGCCACTGGCTCGACGTCGCCCGCTACGCCGACAGTGATGGATTCAAAGCCGACGACACTCGTGCTCATGTGTGGCGCTATCGCGATTATGTGATCCAGAGCTTCAACCAGGACAAGCCCTATGATCGCTTCGTCAAAGAACAGATCGCCGGCGACGAACTCTACCCCGGCAACAACGAAGCAAAGATTGGCGTTTCCTTCAATCGTCACTTCCCCGACGAATACAACGCTGCCCACATCAAGCTAAGACGTCAGGAGATGCTCAACGACATGACCGACGCCGTGGGCTATGCCTTCCTCGGAGTTACCCTTGCCTGCGCCCGCTGCCACGATCACAAATTCGATCCGCTCCTGCACAAGGATTACTACCGGTTGCAAAGCTTCTTCTCCAATGTCCGCATCGATGATGGCGTAGTTCTCGATGGGCCAGAACCGCAGAAGGCCTTCAACCAGCAGCTCGCAAAGTGGGAATCCGCCACCGAAAAGATCCGCACTGAAATGCAGGCCTTGCTCAAGCCAGCCCGGGACGCCTTCTATAATGAGCGCCTCTTGCGCTACCCCGAAGACATTCAGGAAGTTTTCACCATGAAGCCCGAAGCGCGCAGCCCAGAGCAGTGGATGCTTTACCACAAGGCCCTGCCTCAGGTCGTCTTTACCGATAACGAACTACGCGGCAAACTGCGCGGCGAAGCTTCCACCCGTTACAAGGCCCTCGAAGTCGAGCTCAAGGCTTTCGATTCACTCAAGCCAGCACCGCTCAACGTCGCCCAGAGCATCGCCGACGGTTCCCGTACAGCGCCCAAGACGCACGTGCTTCGTGGCGGCGCCTGGGATGGCCAGATGGAAGAAGTACAGCCCGGCTTCTTGAGTATCCTTGATCCAAGCGATCTCAAAATCGCCCCAGCGGCAATTGAATCCACAGGTCGCCGCAGCGCTCTGGCCAACTGGCTCGCCAGCCCCACCAATCCCCTTTCCACTCGCGTCATCGTCAATCGCGTCTGGCACTATCATTTCGGACGTGGCATTGTCGGTACGCCCAGCGACATGGGCGTTATGGGCGAGCGACCCTCACACAAAGAACTCCTCGATTGGCTCACCACCAAGTTCGTAGGTGAAGACCAATGGAGCATGAAGAAGCTGCACAAGCGCATTCTCATGAGCGCCACCTATCAACAAAGCTCGGGCACCCGCGCCGAAGCCGAAAAGATCGACCCCGAAAACAAGCTGCTCTGGAAGTTCACCCGTCGCCGTCTCGAAGGCGAATCGATTCGCGATTCGATGCTCGCCGCCAGCGGCATGTTGAACACAAAGATGGGCGGCCCCGGCGTCTTCCCGCCACTTCCCGATGGCGTCCTGCCCAAGGGCTATCAATTGTGGAAAGCCACACCAGACTCGGACGAAAACCTCCGCCGTAGCGTCTATATCTTCGTGCGCCGCAACCTGCGCTATCCCATGTTCCAAAGCTTCGACATGCCCGACACGCACGAAAGCTGCGCCCGTCGTCAAGCCACTGTCACACCCGACCAAGCCCTCGAACTCATGAACGGCAAGCTCGTCCATGAATGGGCCCGTGCCTTCGCCCGTCGTGTCGACAACGATCGCGGCATCGACACCAAGTCCAAAGCCGAGCGCGCACTGCGCATGGCCTACACTCGCTCACCCAAGCCAGAAGAGATCGCCAGTGCCGCAGCCTTTCTGGTGAAGCAGGAAAAGATCTCGGGAAGCCCCGAAGGCGCCCTCGAAGATCTCTGCCACACCCTGCTCAGCTCCAACGAATTTTTGTACATCAACTAGAGGAAGTCCACGATGAACCTACGCAATCGTCGCCAATTCTTGACCCAGGGTGGGAGCGGCCTCGGTGCGCTCGCTTTCTCTTCGATGCTTGCTGCAGAACGCAGCACGCAGCCACACCACGAGCCCAAGGCCAAATCCGTCATCTTTCTTTTCATGGAAGGCGGCCCCAGCCATATCGATCTCTTTGATCCCAAGCCCAAGATCAACGAGCTGCACGGCCAACCGATGCCCAAGAGCTTCGGCAAACTCATCACCGCGATGGGCACCGGCAACAACTCCCTGATGGGCTCTCCCCGCAACTGGAAGCAACATGGGCAAAGCGGCACCTGGGTGAGCGACTGGTATCCACACATCGCCAAGCACGTCGACGACATGGCAGTGGTGCGCAGTTGCGTCGCCGACGGTCTCAACCACGTTGGCAGCGTCTGCCAGATGAATACCGGCGACATCCTCGCTGGCCGCCCGAGCATGGGTGCCTGGGTCAACTACGGCCTCGGCAGTGCCAATAAAGATCTCCCTTCCTTCACCGTCCTGATCGACGATAAAGACCCTCTCGGCAATACCAAAAACTGGAGCGCCGGCTTCCTCCCGGCCATCCATCAAGGCACGCTATTCCGCCAGGGCGAAACCCCAATTCTCAACACCCGTCTGGCACCCGGGCAAACCACAGCACGCCAGCTCAGCAAAATGGATTTCCTCTCGCAGCTCAACCGAAGCTGGAGCGCTGACAAGCCTGAAGACAGCGAACTCGACGCCCGCCTCAAGAGCTACGAGCTTGCCTACAAGATGCAGGCCGCCGGGCCAGAAGCCGTCGACATCACAAACGAAACAGCCGAGACCAAAGCCCTCTACGGCATGGACGAACCCGCCTCCGAAATCTTCGGCCGCAACTGCCTTCTCGCCCGCCGTCTGGTTGAGCGTGGCGTCCGTTTCGTCGAACTTTACTGCGGCTCCGGCAGCGGCTGGGACGCCCACACAGATATGGAAGGCAATCACGGCAAGTGGTGCAAGGCATCTGATAAACCGATCGCCGGCCTGCTGACAGACCTCAAGCGCCGCGGTCTTCTCGATTCAACCCTGATCGTCTGGGGCGGGGAATTCGGTCGCACTCCGTTTAACGAAAAAGGCAACGGTCGCGATCACAACCCCTGGGGCTTCACAATGTGGTTCGCTGGCGGCGGCGTCACAGGCGGCCAAGTCATCGGCTCAACTGACGAGATCGGCCTGCGAGCCGTCGAGCGCCCCTCGCACGTCCATGACATCCACGCGTCGATCCTGTGGCTGATGGGCCTCGACCACATGCGACTCACCTACTTGCGCAATGGTCGCGCCGAGCGCCCGACCATCGTTGGCGGAGAAACCATGATCCCAGAGCTTTGGGGCGGCAAGCCAAGGGGCTAATGCCCTATGTCAACTTCCGCAATCCCACCGATCTTCACCGCGCTAGTTGCTTTTCTTGGAGCAGAGATCTGGACCATCCACAAGCTTTGCGCTGCGGGTGGTGAGGATCGGAGCGATACCATTCAGATCGCATTAGACGAGGTTGTGGACGTAAGACTTGACACCCCGCTCGGGCCCTAGAGGTTCCAATGGTTCTTATAGCTTCTTGATCCAGGGCCTAGGGTTTTTGGGTTGGCGATCCTGGATCATCCACCAAACAACCATACCTACGGAGTAAACTGCCAGCCCGATGCCAAGAATAGCGGGGATGGATGCAATTTCCATAACTTACTATTTTGTCACATCGTTAAAAGCCGACTACATATACATCCCGCCATTCACCTTCAGCACATGTCCGGTGATGTAGCTTGAATTCTCCCCAGCCAAAAACGACACCGCAGCCGCAATGTCCTCCGGCTTGCCAAATCTCTTCAGCGGAATCACATTCAGCATCTTCTCTTTCACCTCATCGCTCAACACCGCGGTCATATCGGTCTCGATAAACCCGGGTGTCACTGCATTCACGGTAATGTTGCGAGAGGCCAACTCCTGCGCAAGCGACTTCGTGAG
>JBKJUN010000678.1:0-2368 GCA_046590555.1 Bryobacter sp.
GAGCACCACCGACGCCCCTGAATTGTATGACGTTGCAAGCTGGGGCAAGGGCTATTTCGCCGTAGGTGAAAATGGCAACCTCCTCGTACATCCTGACAAAGATCCGCTGCGTCACATGGACCTCAAAAAACTGGTCGACCAGTTGGTCATGCGCGGCATCCAGGCCCCGATCCTGATCCGCTTCGGACAGATCCTCAAACACCGTCTCGGTGAGATCCATCAGGCCTTCTTGAACGCCATCGCCGAGCATAACTACAAGAACAAGTACGTCTGCGTCTTTCCGATCAAGGTCAACCAGCAGCGCCAGGTCGTAGAAGAGGTCCACGCCTACGGTCGCCCCTTCGGCTTCGGCCTCGAAGCCGGCTCTAAGCCCGAACTCCTCGCCGTCCTCGGCGTCGCCGACAACGATACTCCCATCGTCTGCAATGGCTTCAAAGACGACGAGTACATCGAGATGGTCATGCTCGCCCGCAAGATCGGTCGCAACATCACCCCGATCGTCGAGAAGTACACCGAACTCGAACTGATCATCAAATATGCCCAGAAGACTGGCGTCACCCCCTCCATTGGCATCCGCATCAAGCTTGCCAGCCGCGGCTCCGGCCGCTGGAAGAGCTCCGGTGGCTACCGTTCCAAATTCGGCCTCACCGTCAGTGAAGCCCTCCGCGCTGTCGAACATCTCAAGAGCCTCGGCATGGGCGATTGCCTCAAGCTCCTCCACTTCCACCTCGGCAGCCAGATCACCAACATCCGCCAGATCAAAGCAGCCGTAACAGAAGCTGCCCGCTGCTACGCTGGCTTGAAAAAAGCCGGAGCGGGCCTTGAAATCCTCGACGTCGGCGGCGGCCTCGGCATCGACTACGACGGCTCACAAACCGACTTCGAATCCAGCGTCAACTACACTCTTCAGGAGTACGCAGCCGACGTCGTCTATCACATCCAAAACGTCTGCGATGAAGCCGAAGTCGATCATCCCGTCATCATGACCGAAAGCGGTCGCGCTATCGCCGCCTATCACAGCCTCCTCGTCTTCAACGTCCTTGGCGTCAGCGGCTTCGGTACAGAAGAAGTCCCCGCCACCCTCAGCGAAGACGCTGAGCAACCACTGATCGATCTCTTCGAGACCCTTAAGAGCCTAAGTCAAAAGAACGTCCTCGAAACCTTCCACGACGCCCAGCAATCTCTCGACAGCGCCCTCAACCTATTCAGCCTCGGCTACATGTCGCTAGAGCAGCGCGCCCAGTGTGAAAGTATCTATTGGGCCATTGGCCGCAAGATCCAGCGTCACGTCGCCAACATGGACGAGATCCCCGAAGAACTCGAGAATCTCGACTCGATGCTCTCAGACACCTACTTTTGCAACTTCTCGCTCTTCCAGTCCATGCCAGACTCCTGGGCCGTCAAGCAGCTCTTCCCGCTGATGCCGATCCATCGTCTCGACGAGCGCCCCACCTCCAACGCTGTTCTCGGCGACATCTCCTGCGATTCCGACGGCAAGATCGACATGTTCATCGACCGTCGCGACGTAAAGAAATTCCTGCCCCTGCACTCCTTCGATGGCTCGAACTACTATCTCGGTGCCTTCCTCGTCGGCGCATACCAGGAAATCCTCGGCGACTTGCACAATCTCCTCGGCGACACCCACGCCGTCCACGTCTCACTCGACGATCAGAACGAAAACGTAATCGAAGCCGTCATCCGTGGCGACACCGTTCGTGAAGTTCTCGACTACGTCCAGTTCTCCAGCAAAGACCTGCAGGAGAAATTCCGCCGCGACGTAGAAACCGCCGTCCGTCAGGGCAAGGTGGGCTACGAAGAATCAGGCCAGCTTCTGCGTTACTACGAAGAAGGCATGCACGGCTACACCTACCTCGAAGACGTACACGAGCGCTAACTACTCGATCCGGAAATCCCAGATCATCAAATTAACCTGCCCCTCGGTGAACTCGATCCAAGCGTATTCACCAATGGGCAGATCCGCTTGTGGCCACAGCTTGTAAAGCCCCTCATCCAGTTGCTGCCGAAAAATCTCCAGCTCCTTGCGTTCCTCCATCCGGTCCTTGCTCACCGGGATCGTCTGCACCACCTCGACAATCCGCGCACCCTTCTTCGGCGTAAGCTGTATCAAAGCAAACTGCTGTGTCTTCGACAACCGCAAATAGAACTCCGGCCGCCGCTCGGAGTACACATGATCAGACTTTTCCCCCAACAGTTCCACCGTGCTCTTGCCCGCAACAATTGGGATCGGCGAAAGCATCTTCATCACCTGACGCTTCTTATCTGTAACCATCGTCGATTCCGCCAGCTTCATCGTGATGATCTTGTTCTCTGGCCCCAATCGAAACAGCCCCGGCTCCTCCGGAATGCT
>JBKJUN010000316.1:0-5771 GCA_046590555.1 Bryobacter sp.
GAGTATTGAGGCGTACCGGTTGAAATCGGAACCGGCGGCTGTCAAAGTCGCGACGTCGGAAAGTGCCGCGAAAGCCCGCCTTGAACAGTCCACTGAAACGCCCCTTGAAGAATGGAATACCCCAATCAGCCTGCGGCTCAAAAATGTTGTCATTTAGTTTGTTGAAGAAACGAAAGCCGGAATCACCCAGATTCAGGAAGTTGAACGGATTTGTTGTACCCGTTTCGCGTCCACGGATAACCTGGCGAAGGTCGGGCTCGTCGCGCTTGGAATTTGAATAGGTGAACTGCCAGTGGAAGATGCTGTTTTTCAACTTGGCAAAAGCATGTTCGCCTTCGAGGCTGGTCGAAAGCAAGGAGCGCTCCACAAAGCGGAAGCGTGTGTCGAGGACGTCGTTGCCGATACCACCGTTGAGGCCCGTAAACTGCCGTACCTCCTTGTCGCTGTCACGAGTGAGCGTATTGCGGAACAGGATTTTAGAAGCCGGTGTCAGGCGATAAGCAAGGTTAAAGACGCCTGCCATTCGAGCAGATTCATTGTCGACGTTGAAGTCGTCATACTGCGAGAAGATCGCTGGCTTGCCGCCACCTGAGTTGACCAGAAAGCGCTGCAGTTGAGGGGTTCTCGTTGGCTCGTTGGCAAAGGTAAACGCCGTTACGATTCCAAGCTTGCCGTACGTATTTCCAGCTACAACAGAATAGGTCTGCTTGGGACGAGCGGAAGCTTGTTGTTCAGGTTCGTAGTCGACCGGGAAGGATTGTCCAAAACTCTGAAACTGTTGATCGGAGAACTGGCCCACAAAAAGACGCTTATCCGTAGGGATGATCGAAGGCAGAGCACGCGACGCTTTTCCGAAGCCGAAGAAATCGCCCGAACCTCCTTTGAAAGTATTGAACTTGCTAAAGGTGCTCTGTGTGTTGAAACCATAATTTACCGACACCTGCAACACTTTCTGCGTCGGAAATTCGACCGTGTTCATTTGCACCAGGCCACCGGAAAACTCACCTGGCAAGTCGGCTGAATAGGTCTTCAGTACTTTGATATTGTCGATCAGGTTTGCCGGAAAGAGATCGAGCGGAACTACGCGGCGCTCGGGTTCCGTTGTGGGGATGATCGCGTTATTCAGCATGGTGGCTGAATAGCGCTCACCAAGGCCGCGAACAAATACAAAACCATTGTCGACAATCGATATGCCAGTGACCTTCTCAAGCGCACCCGCTGCATCAGACGCAGTGGAGTTCTTGATATCGTCTTTGGAGATCGAGTCAGAAACAGAAGCGGAGAGCCTACGTTCAGACAGGATCGATTCAGCGTTCGACTCGATCGAGCCAATCTTTTCGTTGACTTCTACAGTGGTGACGGCACCAAGTTGCTGCATGACGGTAGATGCGTCAACCGTCTCTCCAGCCTTCACTTCGACATCGGCAATCGTGGTCTCTATGTGGTTGGGTCCGGTGTAACGGATTTTGTACTTGCCGGCGGTCAGGCTGACAGTGTATTTTCCGTCTGGATCCGTGATGACGCGAGAATCGGCAATACCATCAATGACGATCTGGATATTGGGAATGGGCCGACCGTTGACAGCATCGAATACGGTTCCTGAAACCGTTCCCTTCGTAACAGCCGCAGGCTGCTGGGCAAAACAGAGAGACGCAAGAAACAGGATTGCGACCTGATGTAAAGAAGTTTTCATTGGAATGAGCTGTTTTTTTAGTTGCTATTGGATCCAGACAGAAACCGAGTTAGAGGCGATGCCACCCACGGTGATGAAAACTGGAGTTTGTCCAGTTACAAACGCTTGGTCCGGAACCAATACATTGACTTGGCAGATGCCTGGGAATTGAGGATGGGCACCAGAAAACTGCACCACCGCTGGAAGGTTGGCGACAAAAGCTTCTGTCTTGGCAATCGTTGGCGACAATGCTGTAGGAGCGAGGCCGTCAGTGGTTGCCGGGCCAGTGCGTCCGCATCCGGTGGCATAGATCTGGATGATCTCTCCGCGACCTGCTCTGCTGCTTTGATTGTTGATGCTGAAATTTTGGTTTTGAACAATGCCCTGTGAAGTGGCCGTCGTATCGCTCGAAGCCATTGCCGGGAAAGCTTCCCAGATATTCACAGATCCACGTGCGATCACGGTGGAGCCATTCAATACTTCGACAGACTGCGCACCACTCTCGGTAGCATTCGGCACAACAAAGTTGATTTGCCCTGAAGAAACAAAATACAGGGGTGCAGATCTGTTGTTGATGCGGAGACTGATTCCAGCGAGCGCAATGGGGAGTGGGGAGGGCGCAGAAGTGACTGTCGTAGCAACGGTGCCGAAACTACCGTAGGCACTTGCAATCGAGCCAGGGGCGATCGGGGCCGATACATTGAAGCCGGAGTAGTTGATGACGGCAACTTGCGCAACTTGAGCAAGTATAGGGATGGCAGTCGCGACCAGGAGTAGGGCGGTTCGGATGATGGGGTTCATGAGGGCTCTTGGGGAGTACAAACGACTCTCAGGTTAGCCCCTGCCCATGACAGCACCATGAACAATAAATTACATCCCTGTGACTGAATGAGAAATTGGTTACAGTTTCATTTCACTGGGTTGATCTGACACGTGATCGTCATAATGAGCCGGAAACCAATGCCGAGTGCGGTTACAAAACGAACACACGGTAAGCATCACTGGAACTTCGATCAGTACTCCTACGACGGTCGCGAGTGCGGCACCGGATTCTGGACCGAAGAGTGCGATAGCTGTGGCAACTGCAAGTTCGAAGAAATTACTCGCACCGATCAGCGCTCCGGGCGCGGCAATTGCATGTTCTACTTTGAACGCACGCATCAGACTGTAGGTCAGCGAAGCGTTGAAATAGACCTGAACCAAGATGGGTACTGCGATCAGAACTACGTGAGAAAACCTGCTGGTAATGTTGTCGGCCTGAAAACTAAAGATCATCACAAGTGTGGCCAGAAGAGCCAACATGCTGACCGGAGAAAAACGCGGCAGCAATGTGTGCTCAAACCACACGGAGCCGTAACGGGCGACAAAGAAGCTGCGCAATCCCACCCCAACGATCAATGGAACGACGATAAACACCACCACCGAATAGAACAAAACTTGAAATGGCACTTGAAGTGAAGACGCACCACTGACGAGATACCGGACTATCGGTGCAAAGAGCACCAGCATGATGAGATCATTTACCGATACCTGTACCAGTGTGTATGCAGGATCACCCTTGGTGAGGTAGCTCCAAACAAAAACCATTGCTGTGCAAGGTGCCGCAGCAAGAATGATGCAGCCAGCAATATACTGTGAGGCCTCATCCGCAGAAAGAAATCCCGCAAATACATGACGGAAGAAGAGCCATGCGATCAAAGCCATGGAGAATGGCTTTACAATCCAGTTGACGAAAAGGGTGATGAGAAGTCCACGTGGCCGTTCGCCAACCCTACGGATAGAGCCAAAATCCACTTTCATCATCATCGGAATAATCATCAGCCAAATCAGAATTGCGATCGGGATATTGATCTGACTGCCCGAACCGAATTCCATCCCGCGTAGCGAATGGATCAGCTGCGGCTCCAGTTTGCCGATTGCGATTCCGGCGGCCATGCACAGGCCAACCCACACACTCAGGTAACGTTCGAATACATTCACTCAGTGCAACCGCCTTGATCGGCTACTGCGCACACCAAAACCCCAAGGCCGAATCGGTTCATCAGCAACATCCTGTGTTGCCAATTACCGGCAAGTCCAGAGCTGGTAGACCTGTACTGATTCCTGCCCAGCGGGCCAGCGTATAACGAACCGGATATTTGCCTTTGCACACAACAGTGCCGTTGACCAGAATCATTGGTAAGCAATCGGTACCTTCAGCGGCTAAAGCCGCTTTCACACTTTCATTCCCTGCAAACGCCACCGGTTCCTGAGATAAATTGTGTCGCCGAACTTCGACTCCTTGCGAAGCCAGCCACTCCAGATCAGCCGCAAATCGGGGAAGGAATGGATCTGGGGCTGGACCGCAAACCCCCGTTGAGCAACACATCGCCGGATCAAAAACATCCATTACTGTCTTCACCGCCGCTGGTCTTGCCCCGGGCTTCTGGGCACGAACAAACATGCTGGCAAATTTGCCGTCAATGGCAGCGCCGAACCAGTCAACATCGAGGCCGCTGCTCTGCAAAAAAGCCTTGGCGTCCTCAATCCGGTAAACGCGCGTAGGCTCAAGGTCGATCTGCTCAAAACCAGCCGTTGCCAGTTTCGTTCTGTATTCTTGCTCTTCCATCGCACCGGCAACACACCCGATCCACAATTCGACATTCCTTCTCACTTCAATCGGCATCTCCCCACGCACCACTACATCGGAGACAGCAAAGCGACCGCCAGGCTTCAAAACCCGAAACGCTTCTTGCAGCACTTTGGTCTTGTCCGCGGAAAGATTGATCACGCAGTTCGAAATGATGACATCCACCGAATTGTCAGGAAGCGGAATATACTCAATCTCACCCTTTAGGAATTCGACGTTTTCAATCCCGGACTTCCGCTGATTCTCTCGGGCCAAGGCAAGCATCTCATCGGTCATATCCAGACCAAATGCCTTGCCCGTAGGGCCAACCCGTTTTGCTGAGAGCAGAACGTCTATACCACCGCCAGACCCAAGATCGAGGACAACTTCTCCGGGCTTGAGTTCGGCGAGCGCTGTTGGATTGCCACAGCCAAGCGAGGCCAATAGAGCGTCCTCGGGAATCGACCCTGCCTGCTGCAGATCATAAAGATTAGAAGTAATCGGATCTACGCAACCGTCAGCCAAAGCTCCACCACCACAACAGGCATTCCCCTGCCCTGTCGATACCCGAAGGGCGGCCTGTCCATACTTTTCCTTGACAGTTTCTCTGATGCTTTGTTCGGTACTCATATTTCGATAATACTTGAATTATAAAATCAGTCAAGATCTATTTCGATCTTTCACGAATTATCGTATTATAGGAGCAGCAATGAAACTGGCAGATGAGACGCCAAGGATGGCAGACATGTTTGGAGCCCTTGGCAACGAAGCACGACTGCGCATCGTCCGTCTGCTTTTGAGTGCCCATCCCGAGGGAATGATCGTCGGCGAGATCCAGGCGGAATTGGGAATCACCGGCTCTACCCTTTCCCATCATCTCGAGAAGCTGAAGAACGAAGGCCTGCTCACCGTAGAGCGTCAAGGCACCTTTCTCTGGTACCGGGCAAACACGGAAGTGTTGCAGGAACTCCTCGGATTTCTTTATGCCGAATGCTGCACCCGAAACAAAGCCGTAAGACCCGAATCAATCCTGAGGTTATGCAAATGAGAACACGCAGAGAATTATTGGGCGCAATGATCGCCCTGCCAATCTTGGCATCTGAAAAATCCTTGAGAATCCTCGTCCTGTGCACAGGCAACTCAGCCAGAAGCCAGATGACGGAAGGCTTCCTCAAGAGCTTCAACAAAAGGCTTGAAGTTTATAGCGCAGGCACAAACCCGTCTCCACGCGTCAACCCCTTTGCCATCGCGGCCATGAAAGAACTTGGCCTCGACATCTCCGGCGGCACCCCCAAGAACGCAAAGCTATTCGTGGGCGAAAGTTTCGACTATGTGATCACCGTCTGCGACGACGCCGACAAGAATTGTCCAAACTTCAGCGGCAAAGTCGGCAAGCGCCTTCACATCGGCTTCATCGATCCAGCCAAGGCAACGGGCACGGACGATGAAAAGATGACGATCTTCCGCAAAGTCCGCGATGAGATCCGAGAG
>JBKJUN010000341.1:0-6494 GCA_046590555.1 Bryobacter sp.
GTCGCTTGAGGCACAAGCCCAAGTGGTTAATGTGCAGAGCGAGATTCAGGGTGTTACGACGGACCCTCTAGCAAATGCCAGCGCGCTAGTTCTGACTGCGGAAGACCTGGCATCCTTTTCTGACGACCCGGATGCGTTGCAGGATGAGTTGATGGCGCTTGCGGGGCCCGGTGCCGGACCTAGTGGCGGGCAGCTTTTTATTGATGGATTCTCTGGCGGCAAGCTGCCGCCCAAGTCGTCTATTCGGGAAGTGCGCGTCAATCGCAATCCTTACTCGGCAGAATATGACCGTATTGGCTTTGGCCGGATCGAAATTTTCACTCGCCCAGGGACGGACAAGTTCAGAGGCGAATTGCATTTTGGTTTTTCTGACGCGTCACTGAATTCAAGGAACCCATTCTCCCCGACTCGTGCGCCTTTCCAATCTAAACTTTGGGGTGGCCGTATTTCGGGACCGCTTTCGAAGAAGGCTTCTTTCTCGACCGACATCGAAGGCCGGAACGTTGAAGAGAACGCGATTATCAATGCCACAATTCTCGACGCGCAGTTGTTACCTACGCCTTTCCGTCAGACTGTCATTACTCCTCAAACTCGATTCAACATTACGCAGCGGGTGGACTACGCTCTCAACACGAACAACACACTGGTTGCTCGATACAGCTTCAATCCGACGACAGCTGGCAATCGTGGGGTTGGAGATTTCGCACTTCCTTCTCGCGCGTTCGACACAAAAGACACTGATCACACCGTTCAGATCACTGAGACGGCTATTCTGTCAGCGCGTTCCATCAATGAAACGCGATTCCAATTCCTACGTTCGAACACTGAGCAGTTAGGCAACAACACTCTCTATGCCTTAAACGTTCAAGACGCTTTCAATGGTGGCGGCCCACAAAATGGTGTGTCGAAGACTCTCGACAAGCGCTTTGAGCTTTCTAATATGACGACCTACGCGATTGGCGCTCATGCCATCAAGGTTGGTGGGCGCTGGCGGAGAACGTCTCAGGACAATCTTTCTCCAAATAATTTCGGTGGATCCTACACATTTGCTGGCGGAACGGTGGGAACTGATGGACAACAGATCACTTCGCTTGAGAGGTACCGAAGAACGCTTGCTTTTCAGGCATTAGGCTATTCGCCTACTCTGATCCGCAGCCTGGGTGGCGGAGCAAGCCAGTTCACGATTAATGGCGGCAACCCTGAGGTGGGTGTGGCCCAAATGGACCTCGGGCTCTTTGCGACATGGGATTGGCGTGTGACACAGCGTGCAACATTCTCTGCCGGGCTCCGGTGGGAAGACCAGACCAACATTTCGAACCACAATAATCTTGCGCCACGGGTTGGGTTGGCCGTTGCGCTCGATGGCCGCAACAAGAAGCCGACCAAAACGGTTATGCGCCTGGGATCTGGCGTATTTTATGATCGAGTCGACGACAACTTGACCTTGAACGCACGTCGATTCAATGGCGTCAATCAGGTGAGCTTTGTGGTTCGCAATCCGGACTTCTTCCCGGCGATTCCATCTGCCAGCGAATTGGCTCCGTTCCAGAACTCGCTTACGATACGAAAGCTGTATGAAGACATTCGGACTCCCTATCTGATTCAGTCCTCTGCCGGCCTCGAACGATCCCTGCCTCGCAACTCGAATATTGCGGTGAATTACATCTTCTCTCGTGGCGTGCATTTGTTGCGGCAACGGAACATCAACACTCCTTTGGGTAACGGGGTGAGGCCGTATGGGGAGACTGGCAACCTGTTGCTGAATGAGTCTACTGGCTTCTCGCGGCAGCAGCAGGTGATGACAAACTTTTCTACACGCCTGAGAACAGGCGTGATGTTGTTTGGGTACCATTCGCTCAATTGGGCTCGTGCAGATACCGATGGTGGAGGTCCGGCTGACCCTTACAACCTGCTTAATGAGTATGGGCCCGCTCGCAACGATACGCGAAACCGGATCATGTTCGGCGGCTCGATCGCGGGCAAGTGGGGGATTAGCTTGAGCCCAATGTTTCAGTTCAATACTGGATCGCCTTTCAACATTACAACCGGTCGCGATACCAATGGCGACACGCTCTTCAATGAGCGTCCGGCATTCGCCACAGATATCAATGCGCCTGGCGTAATCAAGACACGGTTCGGCAATTTCATCCAGAACCCAGGGCTTGGAGACGTAATTATCCCGAGGAACTACGGTCGCGGCCCGACTAACTATTCACTGAATCTGCGCCTTGGAAAGAGCTGGGGCTTCGGCCCGGAGACTGAGCGCACCGCACGCGGTGGTGGCGGTGGCGGCAAGCGTGGGGGAGGTGGCGGTGGGCGCGGCGGTGGTGGAGGTATGCGTGGCGGAGGCGGGCCGCCGATGGGTGGTATGGACGGCGGAAGCGGTGGCACGAGCCGTAAGTACACGATGAATCTCTCTGTTTCGGCACGCAATTTGTTGAATACCGTGAACCTTGCGACCCCGAACGGAAATATCAGCAGCCCGTTCTTTGGAGTCTCTACTTCGACTGTCTCTGGCGGTGGCTTCGGCGGTGGGGGTGGTGGGGGCGGTGGTGGTGGCGCAGCTGCCAACCGTCGTATTGATATCTCGCTGCGATTCAGCTTCTAGCCGCTTCGTCCCTAATCAAATTCGCACCCAGGGGAATCACTGACGAGATCCGGACTGCTCTGCGCGGTTTGATCCACACCCCCCTTTTCACAATTGTTGCTGTGGCTTCGCGATGGAGACTGATGGGGCCGCTGCTGGTGGAGAGCACACTGCTGAGCTGTCTTGGTGGAAGCGCAGGACTTGTACTCGCCTACAGCCTGAACTCGTTGCTTATTTCGTTTCTTCCGCCGGCCAGTACTCCCTTGCGTCTTTCTTCAACTCCTGATTGGCGCGTACTGGCGTTTACTTTCGGCATTGCATTTGTTACTGGCATTCTCTTTGGGCTCTTTCCCTCCCTTAGTGAGGGAAATACCGACGCGCATGAGAGATTGCTATCGTTTCTCGCGAGTATTTTCGGGGTCGTGGCGACCTTAGCTGCGGCAATGCGGCTACGTGAAATCGGCATCCGCATTGCGCTTGGGGCGAAAACGAATTCGGTAATCTTACTGGTGATGAAAGAAATTCTGCTACTGATTGCAGGTGGTATCGCGATTGGGATACCGGCGGCGATCCTGCTTTCAAAGTATGTTCAGCGCCAACTCTACGGCAGGCAGGCGACCGACCCGCTCACATTGACGTTGCTGTGGCGCTGATTGTAACGATTGCGCTGGTGGCGGCGTGGCTCCCCACTCGCGTGAACCCCCTCGATGTTCTACGCTACGACTAGATGAATGAAAAGATTTACGGCGAACTCGCCGCCTGGTGGCCACTGCTATCGAGCCCCGATGATTACGAAGAAGAGGCTGATTTTTTTCTCAAGAACTTTGGTGGGAAAGAAGGCTCAACGATGCTGGAGTTGGGCTGCGGCGGGGGCAATATTGCTTCCTGGCTGAAGGAAGAGTACGAGATGACGCTGGTGGATCTCTCGCCGGCGATGCTGGCAGTGAGCCAGGAGTTGAATCCAGACTGTACTCATATCGAAGGCGATATGCGGAGCATTCGGCTAAATCAGGTTTTCGATCGAGTCTTTGTACATGATGCGATCAATTACATGACCAGCGAAGAGGACTTGAAGGCTGTATTCATGACTGCGTCGGCGCACCTTACCTCTGGTGGGCGGGCGATCTTTGTGCCTGACTATGTGAGTGAGACGTTCTTTGAATCGTCAGATCACGGAGGGCACGATGGCGAGGGGCGGAGTATGAGGTATCTGGAGTGGGCGTTTGACCCGGACCCGGCCGACAGCACCTATACGGTTGATTACGCCTATGTGCTGCGTGAGGGCGATGGAGTGCCTACGCTGGTGCATGACCGTCACATTGAGGGGCTCTTCCCGAAGGCAACCTGGCTGATACTGCTTAAGGAATGCGGGTTCAGTACGCAGTACATTCCGTTTAATCACTCGGAATTGGCTCCTGATTCTTACGGTATATTTCGGGCGATGAAGCGCTGATTCCAAATCGCAATGTTAACCTGAAGTCACCCAAAAATGTGGATAGTAAAGCTGGCCCTGAGCCGTCCATACACCTTCGTGGTGATGGCGATGCTGATCATGATTATGGGTGGCGTTTCGATCGTTTCGATGCCAACGGATATCTTTCCGAACATCGACATTCCGGTAGTGAGCGTCATCTGGAATTACAACGGAATGTCGCCCGACGACATGGAAAAGCGTGTACTGACTTCTTTTGAGCGTGCGTGCACCACTACGGTCAACGACATTGAACACATCGAGAGCCAGTCGATGCCTAATTACGGTGTCGTGCGAATCTTTTTCCATCCTGGAGTGAAAGTCGAGCTGGCCGTGGCGCAGCTTGCAGCCATCGCAAACTCAATCACTCGAGTGCTTCCACCGGGGATTTTCCCGCCTTTCGTAATTCGGTATAACGCTGCTACTGTGCCTATTCTGCAGCTTGCTCTTTCGAGCACTTCGCTGAGCGAGCAGGCGATCTACGATCTTGCGAATTCACAAATCCGTATTGGCCTTGCCAATGTGCAAGGCGCTTCGTTGCCGCTGCCCTATGGAGGGCGTGTGCGGCAGATCATGGTGGATCTTGATACTGAGGCGATGCAGGCGCGACGGCTGTCGGCTGTAGATGTTTCATCGGCATTGAGTGCGCAGAATCTTGTATTACCCTCGGGCACCGCCAAGATTGGGCCTAGCGAATATAACGTCCGGCTGAATGCCAGCCCCGAGACGGTAGCTGAGATCAATCGTCTGCCGATCAAAGAAGTTAACGGAGCGATGGTTTACATGAAGGACGTCGCGCAGGTTCGTGACGGCTTTGCGATTCAAGCAAATGTTGTGCGGCAGAATGGGACCCGCGGGGCTTTGCTTACGGTGTTGAAGAATGGCAACGCTTCTACGCTCGACATCATTGCGAAGGTGCAGAAGGAATTGGACCGGCTGGAAGGAGTGATCCCGAAAGAACTTAAGATTCGCCGCATGTTTGATCAGAGCGTTTTTGTGCGGGCTTCGATTGATGGGCTGGTGAAGGAAGGGATCATTGCGGCGATCCTTACTGCCTTGATGATCCTGCTCTTTTTGGGATCGTGGCGCTCCACACTGATCGTGTGCGTGTCGATTCCACTCTCGATCTTTGTTTCGATTTCGATTTTGTATCTGTTTGGACACACGATCAATGTGATGACGCTTGGCGGGCTGGCGCTGGCAGTTGGCATTCTTGTTGACGATGCGACGGTTGAGATCGAGAATATCCACCGCAACCGGCATATGGGGAAGCCTCTGATTCGCGCGATTCTGGACGGAGCGCAACAGATCGCAGTGCCGACCTTTGTTTCAACGCTTTCGATCTGTATTGTTTTTGTGCCGGTGATTTTTCTAACCGGGGCGGCGAAATTCCTGTTCACCCCGCTGGCATTGGCCGTTGTGTTTGCGATGATGGCGAGCTACATGTTGAGCCGTACGATTGTGCCTACGATGTCGAACTGGTTGTTGGCCGGAGACAAAGAGAGCGGCGTTATCTGGCGCGTTCATGAGAGCTTCAATTGGGTTTTCAACAAGGTTAAACACTCCTACACGGAGGCGCTGAACTGGTGTCTTTCGAACCGGGCGATTGTCTTTGCCTGCTTCTTTCTGTTTGTCGGTTTTTCGGGATGGCTTGCCACCAAGGTTGGCGAGGACTTCTTTCCTGAAGTGGACGCTGGGCAGTTCAGGCTGCATGTGCGTGCGCCGGCCGGGACTCGCATTGAGGAGACCGAAGAGTTGTTTGCACAGGTGGAGCAGGTGATCCGGCAGATTGTTCCTGCCAAAGAACTGGACAGCATTCTCGATAACATCGGGCTACCGGTTGTTGGCGTGAATCTTGCTTATACGGATGGGGCGACGATTGGCCGTTTTGATGGTGAGATTCTGGTGAGCCTGAAGGACCGCGAGGTGCCGACCAAGGAGTACGTTGAACGGTTGCGCAGGAAGCTGGTGGATACGTTCCCTGATGCAGAGTTCTTCTTTCAGCCAGCCAACATCATCAATCAGATTCTGAACTTTGGGAAGCCGGCACCTTTTGATATTCAGATTGTGTCTCGCAATCGTGCGGTGGGCATCAAGCTGGCTCGGGAGATCGAGAACCGGGTGAAGCGGATTCCCGGGGCTGTGGATGTGCATATGCATCAGGTGCCGAACTATCCTGATCTATCAGTGAACGTGGACCGGGCGAAGGCCAATGTACTGGGGCTTACGCAGCGTGATGTGGCCAATAGTTTGCTTGTGAGCTTGAGCTCAAATAGCCAGACGCAGCCGAGCTATTGGCTTGACCCGGCCAATGGTGTGAACTATCCGGTGAACGTGCAAACGCCGCAGAGCAAAATCGAGAATCTGGAGGATATCACCAATACGCCGATTACGCCTCCTGGTGGCGGCAATACGAGTTTGCTGGCGAATCTGGCT